>CAIXAY010000001.1 GCA_903917505.1 uncultured beta proteobacterium
CGAAGGCGTCGTGCTCAATCTCGTCGAACTGCACGGCATCCCGATCTTCGATCAGGACACGGAAATGGCGCCGCCCGAGGCGGTGCTTGAATTCAAGCGGCGGATCCTTGCCGCCGACGCCATCCTGTTCGCCACGCCGGAATACAACTACTCGATTCCGGGCGGCCTCAAGAACGCCATCGACTGGGCGTCGAGGCCGTATGGAACGAGTGCCTGGCTGGACAAGCCGGCGGCAATCATGGGCGCTTCGGTCGGCGGCTTCGGCACGGCGCGCGCGCAATACCACCTGCGCCAGGTCCTCGTCGCGCTGAACATGCCGGTCGTCAATCAGCCCGAAGTGATGATCGGCAACGCAGGGCAGCGCTTTGACCAGAGCGGCACGCTGATCGATGAGCCGACGCGGCAGTTCATCAGCAAGCTCCTCGTCGCGCTGCAGCAGCTGGCGGGCAGCAGCCCGGCGAAAAAGAATTCAGCCGTTCTCGAATCGCTCAGTTGAGGGAAGAAATCATGGATGAAGAAGATCGCCTGCGAAAGGTGCGCGCGGCAAGAGCCTCCGGGTGCGGTCTGTGGGCCGCGATCATTCCTGCGGCGGACTCCGCTGCCGATGACCCTGACGAAAATACGCTGGCTCGGCACGACGCCGCGGCCGGCAGCGACGCCCTTGAGCCCGCTGACCCCGAGGGCATCGACGCGCGCCTGGCGGCGGCGATCCGATGACCTGAAGTGCCGGTAAAGAATCGGCCGGCAACCCCAATCCGGCGTCGGTTCCACCATTTACGAAGCAGACCACCAGATGGAATTCAAGGACTACTACAAGATCATGGGTGTGGCGCGCGACGCCAGCCAGGATGAGATCAAGCGCGTCTATCGCCAACTGGCGCGCAAGTATCATCCCGATGTCAGCAAGTCGCCCGACGCCGAGGTCCGCTTCAAGGAACTCGGCGAAGCCTACGCGGTGCTCAAGGATCTTGAAAAGCGCGCCGCTTACGATCAGCTGGGCAGCGACTGGAAGGCCGGCCAGGATTTCCGTCCGCCGCCGGACTGGAATGCCGGTTTCGAATTTTCGGGCGATGGCGCGAACGGGTCCAACGGCTTCGACGCGGACGCGTTCAGCGATTTCTTTTCCGCACTTTACGGGCGCGGCTTCGCTGGCGCGAGCCCGGGCCGCGGCGCGGCCAATTCGCGCGGCGCGGACCATCACGCCAAGGTGGCGATCGACCTCGAAGACGCCTACAGCGGAGCCAGCCGCACCATCACCCTGCAGCGCGCCGAAGCGGACGCCGACGGGCGGGTCGCGATGCGTTCGCGCCAGCTCAACGTGACGATACCGCGTGGCGTGCATGCCGGGCAGCATATCCGCCTGGTCGGGCAGGGTGAGCCGGGCGCAGGGCAGGGCAAAGCCGGTGATCTGTATCTCGAAGTCGAGTTTCATCCGCACGCGCATTACCGCGTCGAGCGCCGCGATGTCTATCTCGACCTGCCGGTCGCGCCGTGGGAAGCCGTGCTCGGGGCCAGCGTGCAGGTGCCGACCCCGAGCGGCAAGGTCGAGCTCAAGATTCCCGCAGGCTCGGTCGCGGGCAGCAAGCTGCGGCTCAAAGGTCGCGGCATCCCGGGAAGCACCCCTGGCGATTTCTACGCCGCGTTGAATATCGCCCTGCCGCCGGCCGATAGTGAAACGGCGAATGCCTTCTATCACTACATGACCGAGCAGTTCAAATCCTTCAACCCGCGCGCCGGACTGGGAGTCTAGAGATGGACAACGAAAAGAAGAACCTGCCGCAGGTCTGCGGCATCGTGCTCGAAGAATTGACGGGGCTGACGCTGATCGAAGTCAGCCGCGCCTGTTCGGTGCAAGCGCAATGCATTGTCGACTTGGTGGATGAAGGCGTGCTCTCGCCGTTTGGGCGCGAGCCGCATCGCTGGCGTTTCAGCGGCATTCATATGCGCCGGGCCGTCGTTGCCTTGCGCCTGCAGCGCGATCTCGGCGTCAATCTCGCCGGGGCCGCGCTGGCACTGCAACTGCTCGACGAAGTCGACGCCCTGCGCACGCGGCTGAAGGTGCTCGGCGGCCGGCACTGAGCGCCGCCTCGTCGGTTGCGCCCGGCGCGGCCTCGATTTATAGCCGGCCCATCATCAGCAAAACGATCAGCACCAGCAGCACCAGTCCCAGGCCGCCGCTCGGACCATAGCCCCAGCTGCGGCTGTGCGGCCAGGTTGGAATCGCGCCGAGCAGCATCAAGACCACGACGATCAACAGAATTGTTCCGACTGACATTTTATTTCTCCTTGCCGGGCAGCCTGGCTCGAGCTTTGTCCCGTCGCCATGCTCCCGTACTCCGTTCGCGGGCACCGCCCCGCGGCTTCGCGCTTCGCGCAGCCCCCGAACCGGTGTTGTCGAACGCCGCGCAGACGATCATGGCTCCCGACCGACAGCGTTTTGTCCGTGTCGAAGAGCCTACCTGAACCGCTGTGCCGGTCTGTACGCCAACGCACACGATCCGCCGCCGGGCCCGGGGGGCAGTGCCGGCGTTCGCTGGCGCACAGACCGCCCGCTGCGCGAGGAAGAAGATGGCCATAGAGGAGGCGCTCCATGCGCTTGCCCGAAGATTCGCTGCTCCTGCGCCGACGCCAGCCGCCAGCCAGGATTGTCCAGCGACCCTTAACCCGCAACAGGAGGCACTATGGAAATCACTGCAAACCAGGAACCGATAGAAGCAAAGAAGGAAAAGCTGGTCAATGACATCAAGGCGGTCATCGGCGACGCCGACGGCCTGCTCAAGAGCGTAGCCAGCTCGGCAGCGGACGAATTGTCCGCGGCGCGCGGCCGCGTCGAGAACCAGATCGGCGAAGTGAAATCCCGGCTGCATGGGGCGCGTGCCGAGGCGGCACGCCGGGCCTGCGATGCGGCCGGCGCTGCCGATGCCTTCGCGCATGACAATCCGTGGAAGCTTTTCGGAATTTCGGCGCTGGCCGGCCTGCTCGTCGGCTTCGTCCTGACGCGGCGCTGATTCGCCGATTCTCCCGATCCGTGACGCCAGCCGTTGGCAACGATTCGCTGCCTGTGTGTGCTGGCGAACAGATCGAACCGCAGCAAGCCATTAGCGTCGGTATTGCATCCGGATATCCCGGGTGCAATGCGCGAGCGAAGTTGAACGCCGGCCAATGGCCGATCAAGCACCAGACAAGGAGCAGCACATGAACTGGGACACTGTTGCAGGCAACTGGAAGCAATTCAAAGGCAAGGTTCAGGGGCAGTGGGGCAAGCTCACCGACGATCAGCTCGATGTGATTGCCGGCAGGCGCGCCGAACTCGCCGGCAAGATCCAGGAGCTCTATGGCCTCACCAGGGAAGAAGCCGAGGACCAAATCAAGCGTTTTGAAGAGCGCAATAAGGAGCACACGACAAAATACTCATCATGACGACGTCATCTGTGCCTGGCGACGCGGCGCGGACAGGTGTCATCGTCGCCAGCACAGGTGATTTCCCGACTTCCCGCAAATGGAGCCCGACATGAAGAACGCTGCACCTTTGAAGTTTTCGTTGACGCCGGCGCGGGACGCGACCGCCTCGTCGCACAGTCGTGCCTGCCCGCGCTGCCATTCCGCGGTGTTCAACGTATCGCGCCGCCTGAGCGATCTGTTCCTGAGCCTGTTCATTCCCTTGCGCCGCTATCGCTGCATCTCGATGAAATGCAGTTGGGAAGGCACCCTGCGCGAAAAGAAGAAGCAGCTGCCGGAAACGGTCCGGATTGCACCCGAGCCGCCGACAGGGCAGTCCGCGCGCATGTTCGCGCATCCGGCGCGCATCGGGACGGTTCGCGCAATGCAGGAAACGCGGGGGTAAGCGCCCGGCAAGAGACATGACGCGCGTCGGTGGAAGCTGACCCTTCAGAACGCGCAGAAACAGTATTGCCGATCG
>CAIXAY010000002.1 GCA_903917505.1 uncultured beta proteobacterium
GTACGCGTGCGCATCGCGGTCAGCCCCATCAGCAGGTTGATGAGAAAGAAGGGAAAGACGGGAACGAGGCGTAGCGTGAAGAGATAGAAGGCACCGTCGCTATCGACGCCGGCATTGATCGGCCGCAGCCGCGGGCCGAAGTGCTGCTGCACCCAGTCGCGCAGCAGGAAACGCGAAGCCAGGAAAGCGAGCGTCGCGCCCAGCGTCGAGGCAAAGGAAACGAGCAGCAGGCCCCAGAGCAGGCCGAACAGGGCGCCGCCGACCAGGGTCATCAGCGCGGCGCCGGGTAAGGACAAGGCGGCGACCGCGACATAGGCGAGAAAGTACAGGCATGCCGCCATCATCGGCTGCGCGGCGCGCCAACCCTCGATTACCGCCTGCTGGCGCTTGAAATAGTCGAGGCCGAGGAAGCGCCCTAAGTCGAGGGCGAAAAAGGCGCCGACCAGGACAAGAAGGGCGGCAAGCAGCAGCAGGCGTCGGCGCTTCATCAGGAGCAGGTTCCGCAAACGGCGCTCATCGAGCGGCGTCTGATTGAGCTCCGGCACGCGGCAAGCGAGCGCGGTGTTTGAGTGAGCGAAAGTGGAGTGGCACGCATAATCGTTCGCTTGGGCTATGGGTGGCGGTGCGCGGCCTTTGGTTAAACCAGGCAACTATTGTAGAATACGCGCTTCCGGCCCATTACAGCCTGAGCAAAGCCGGACTGTTCTCGGTTTCCGCCGCTTCTTCTCTCCTGCAGGCAGGCGAATCAGATTGAAATCGACTCGTTCGATTCGTCTGGCTTCGATTGCCAGCACCGTGATTCCGGCGCAGACTGAAAGCTCTTTCTTATCGTTAGCCGTGGGGATATCCGATGAACGCAGCCATACTCAAGTTTTTGCGAGCCAACGGCGAGCAGCTCGACGCCGAAATCTCGCAGGCGCTCCATATCCCGATGGCGCAGCTGAAGAACCAGGTCGCGCAGCTTTCGGCTTCGGGCGACGTGATTTGCTGCAAGGTGACGCGCTTCATCGAGGGCAGGAAGATCGAAGGCACCAGTTGCCGCCTGTCATGCGATCTGCCGGCGCCGGCACGCGGACGCAAGCCCGGCGTAAAGAAAGATCCTAACGCCGATATCAAGCTGCCGGAATAAGGAAGAGCGCTGCGGACGGGCTTCCCCGTCCCGCGCTCTCGATGACGGGCAGGATGTTCCTGCCCGCGCTCCGTCTCAGTCGAGCAGTAATCCCAGTTTTCGTGCGAGCCAGGCGGTGGTCGGCGCCTGGATCAGAATGGTCATCAGCACGGCGATGAAGGTGACCGAAGCGATCATTTCGGCGCCCGGTGCGTTCATGCCGACGAGCAGGCCGGCCAGCGCCGCCGGGATGACGCCGGTTTCGCGCGTCCACGACATGAAGACCAGTTCCTTCCACGACCACTTGGTACGCCGATCGGGGCCGGCGCAAATCAGCACGGTGATCGGGCGGGCGACCAGCATCAGCACGACGATGACGGCGATGCCGCCGACCAGGTACTTGTTCATCAGCGCGAAGTCGACCTGGGCGCCGAGCAGGATGAAGATGAACAGGCGCATGATCAATGCCGTTGTCGTGACGTATTCATCCAGCCGTTTCTGCTCCCCGTCTTCCATGCTGAAGCCGAAGAAGTCCTTGTTGCCAATGATGATGCCGAAGACAAAGACGGCCATGAAACCGCTCGCCTGCATGTGATCGGCGGTCATATAGGCACCGACCACGGCCATCAGCGTGACCAGCGGCGAATATTCGAGCAGGAAATCGTATTTCTCGTGCCCGATGACGAAAGCCGCCGCATAACCGGCGACGCCGCCGATGACGATGCCGACGCCGGCTTGCTGCAGCAGGTCGCCGGTGGCTCTGGCTAGCGAGAACTCGCCGGTGCCCATGGCGACTGCCAGGACGGTGAAGGTGACGATGGCGCCCATCGCGTCGTTGAAAGCCGATTCGCTCATCACGGTCTGCGCGACCCGGTCCTTGATCGGCACCTGCTTGAAAATCGGCACCAGCGTGGCCGGGTCGGTCGAAGCCAGCGAGGCACCCAGAAGGAAGGCGACGATCAGCGGCACGCCGAGAATGTAGTGCGCCGCCAGCCCGGTGATCGCTGCGGTGATCACCACCCCGAGGGTCGAGATAATCAGGATGGTGATCCAGACTTCCTTGAGCACTTTGAGACGCAGCGAGGCGCCGCCGTCAAAAAGGATGTAGCTGGAACCGAAAATGAGAATGAATTGATTGACTGCCGAATTCGCCTTGACGTGGACCAGGCCCAGCATTTCCGGACCGACCAGCATTCCGACGATGAGGTACACGGCGACATCGGGAATTTTAAGTTTTCTTGCAAACAGGCTCGAGAACATGCCGATCGCAAGCACCGTACCAAAAACTTGCACGATATGTTTGGCCGCTTCGATGGCGGGTGACGGTTCCAATTTTTTTCTCCCTGGCGAATAATTATTCTGTTGGATGAGGTCAAGGCTAAGCTCGCAATTATAGCGGGAATGCGGGTGCTAGAACCCAAGTTGTGCTCCGGCCCCGAGCAGCGTGGCGAGGCCAAGGATTGCAAAAATCGCCGCGGCGACGGCATGGACCAGACGGACCGGCATCCGGTCGGCAATCCCGCGGCCGATGAAGACGGCCGGAACGTCGGCGATCATCATGCCGAGCGTCGTTCCGGCGACGACCGGCAGGAACGTGTGATATTGCGCGACCAGGGCGATCGTCGCGACCTGTGTCTTGTCGCCCATTTCGGCCAGGAAGAAGGAGAAGAGCGTCGTTCCGAAAACGCCGAAGCGGGCTAGCTTGGCGTCTTTCTCGTCGAACTTGTCGGGAATCAGCGTCCATAGCGCCATCGCCAGGAACGAGATGCCGAGAACCCAGCGCAGGGTGGCCGGAGATACGACCGACGTGAGCCAGGCGCCGAGCGCGCCGGCAGTGGCGTGATTGGCGATCGTGGCGACGAAAATGCCGGCGACGATCGGCCAGGGCTTGCGGAACTTGGCGGCGAGAATGAAGGCGAGCAGCTGGGTCTTGTCGCCGATTTCAGCGAGCGCGACGATACCGGTCGAAATGAGGAAGGCTTCCAATGCGATGCTCCCTGGCCGGATGAAGACGAATGACCATAGCACCGCTCCGGCCAGTCCGAAGGCGATATGGTCAAAGGTCTTGCCAAGTTAGGAAACCGCTGGCGCCATGACCGATCGGTCAAGCATGTTGACGCCAGCCCCTCGCAGCGGAGGGCGACTACTCCCCAATGACGGCGCGGATTCTACCGCGCGGCGCCGGCAGTGTCCACGTCGGTATTCAATTGGCCAGCGCTGCCGCCAGCGTCCGGGCGTTGTGCCGCATCATGTCGAGATAACTCGTCGCCGGCCCGCCGGGTCCGGACAGGGAGTCGGAATATAGGACGCCGCCGATGCGCGCGCCCGACTCCTGGCGGATGCGCTCGAGCAGGCGCGGGTCGGAAATGCTTTCCATGAATACCGCGGGAATCCGCTCGCGGCGAATCTGCTCGATGATGCGCCCGACATCGGCCGCCGACGGTTCGGCGTCGGTGTTGACGCCGACCGGCGAGATGAACGCAATGCCATAGGCGCGGCCGAAATAGGCGAAGGCGTCGTGCGCGGTAACGACCTTGCGCCGCGCCGCGGGCAGAGCCGCGAAGCTTTGCCGGATCTCGGCGTCGAGGGCGCTGATTTCGCTTTTGTACTTGTCGGCGTTGCGCCGATAATCGGCCTGGCCTGCCGGGTCGACTTCACTCAAGGCCTGCGCAATGTTGTCGGCATAGCGCAGCGCATTGGCCAGATCCTGCCAGGCATGCGGGTCAGGGTCGCGTTCGCCGTGTTGTCGTGCGAGCGTCCTGACGCCATTGCTGGCGGTCAGCACCTGGCCGCGATAACCGGAAGACTTGATCAGGCGCGCGATCCAGCCTTCGAATCCAAAGCCGTTGATGACGACCAGTCCGGCCTGGGCGATGGTCTTGGCATCGGCCGGCGTCGGTTGATAAACATGGGCGTCGGCGTCGTGGCCGACCAGGGTATGGACCTGCACGCGCGCGCCGCCGACTCGCGATGCCATATCGCCAAGCACGCTGAAGGTGGCGACGACATTGACCGGTTCCGCAGCCGCGGCAATGACGCCGAAGGTGAGCCAAGCCAAGGTCGCCAGGCCGCGCAGCAATAACTTCGGGAAGGGTCGCATCAAGGTCTAGCGCGCGAAGTGCCAGCGCGGACGCAGGCGGCTGAGCAGCGGTCCGAGCGGTCCAATGGCCATCGATGCGACATAGAACCCGCCGAGCGTCAGAACGATCGCCGGGCCGGCCGGCAGGTTGACGTAATATGACAATAGCAATCCGCTGAGCGAACCGGCAAAGGCGATGAGCACCGCGACCAGAATGATCGGGACGATGTCGCCGACCCAGAAGCGCGCCGCGGCCGCCGGCAAGATCATGATGCCGACGGCCATCAGGGTGCCGAGCGCGTGGAAGCCGCCGATCAGGTTGATGACGACGAGGACCATGAAACCGTAGTGCGCGAGGGGGCTGCAGCGGCTGACGCGCGCAAGGTACATCGGATCGCAGCATTCGAGGACGATCAGGCGCAGGCCGCCGGTAATGGCGATGATGGAACACGAAGCGAAGGCGCCGAGCAGGAAAAGGGCGGCGTCATCAAGAGCCAGCACGCTGCCGAACAGCACGTGCAGCAAGTCCACGTTGCTGCCGCGCATGGAAATGATCAACACGCCGGCGGACAGCGAAATCAGGTAGAAAGTCGCCAGGCTCGTATCTTCCTTGACCACCGAATTGCGCGCCACGCCGCCGGCCAGCAGGGCGACTGCGATGCCGGCGACCAGACCGCCGAGGGTCATCGCCGACAAGGATAGTCCGGCGACCAGGTAACCGACTGCGGCGCCAGGCAGGATGGCGTGGGAAATCGCGTCGCCGGCGAGGCTCATGCGGCGCAGCATCAGGAATACGCCGATCGGCGTCGCGCCGAGCGAGAGCGCGAGACAGCCGGCGAGGGCGCGACGCATGAAGCCGAATTCGACGAAGGGCGAGATCAGCGGAAAGCTGCCAAGGGTATCGATCAGGCTCATCCGTGCGGGTGCTCCGCCACGGCACTCGTGTCGGCGTGGCAAATCGCCACTGCTTCCGAAACTTCGCCCTGGGCCTCGGCGAGTTCACGCGCCCGTTGCAGATTCGCTTCGCTCAGCACTTGGGCGGTCGGACCGCGCGCCACCACTTCGCGTGCCAGCAGCAGGGTTTCGGGGTATTCCTCACGGACGTGCGTGAAATCGTGCAGGACGCTGATGACCGTGCGGCTCTCGTCATGCCATCGGCGCACCAGCCCCGCCAGGTCACGCACGGTGTTGGCGTCGATCGCGCCAAAGGGCTCATCGAGCAGGACCAGCGGCGAGTCCTGCAGGATCACCCGCGCGAAGCGCGCTCTTTGCAACTGTCCGCCCGAGACCTGGCCGATCGCCCGGTTTTCCAGGCCACTCAAGCCGACCGCGGCGATGGCTTCTTCGATGCGCTCTCTGGCCGCGTGATCGAATCCCCGGAAGGCGCCGAATTCGGCCCACAGGCCCATGGCGACATAATCGTGGATGACGATCGGAAAACTGTTGTCGAGAGTCGATTGCTGCGGCAGGTAGGCGACGTTTTCGCGCTTGACGCCGTTGAACCGGATCCGCCCTTGCATGGGGCGCAGTTCGCCGATGATGCCCTTGAGCAGGGTTGATTTTCCCGCGCCGTTCGGTCCGACCAGCGCGAGCAGGCTGCCGGTCGCGATTTCGCCCTGCAGATGGTGTACTGCCGGATGCCGGCTGTAACCGAGCGTCAGATTGTCGAATCTGACGATAGGCAGCGCGTCCGAATTCACCTCGTCGCCCAGAAGATGGTCAGCCACAAGAGAAGCAGGGCGCAGGCCGCCCAGAGCAGACGGGAGAGCGCGCCGGCGCTGAGCGCAGGGTTGGGGCGAACGGCGTTTCCTGGATGACGGCTTGAATTAGGCATGGAGGCGAACAGTCAGGCCCTTGGAAAAGCCGAATGCTGCCCTATTTCGAGGCTATATGCAACTTTGTTGCACTGAGCTTGCGGCCTGGAACTGCGGCGCGAAACCCTGTCCACAGGTAGAATTATCCGATGGACGATGAATTCTTCATGCGCGAGGCGCTGTCAATGGCGCGCTCGGCCGAGTGTTTGGGCGAAGTGCCGATCGGTGCGGTCGTCGTCTGCGAAGGGGTCATCGTCGGACGTGGTTTCAATTCGCCGATCGGCGAGAACGACCCGACCGCCCATGCCGAAATTGCGGCTTTGCGCGATGCGGCGCGAAGGCTCGAGAACTATCGTCTGCCCGGCTGCGAAATCTTCGTCACGCTTGAGCCCTGCGCCATGTGTGCAGGCGCCATTCTACATGCGCGCCTCAAGCGGGTGATTTACGGCGCCCGCGATCCGAAGACCGGCGTGCATGGGAGTACCATCGACCTATTCGCCAACGAACAGCTGAACCACCACACCGCAGTGGCCGGCGGCGTGCTTGCGGCCGAATGCGGCCAACTGCTGTCGAGCTTTTTCGCGGCGCGCCGCATCAACCGGGAACAATAGTGCAGATTCGAATTTCGATCGCGCAACAAGCGCTGAAGCTGTTCGACGACGCCGGCCGGATCGTGCGCGCTTATCCGGTTTCAACCGCCCGCAACGGCGTGGGCGAACAGTTCGGCAGCTACTGCACGCCGCGCGGCAAGCATCTGATCCGCGCCAAGATCGGTGCCGGCCAGCCGCCCAACACGGTGTTTGTCGCGCGCCGGCCGAACGGCGAAATCTATACACCAGCGCTTGGCGCAGCCTTTCCCGAACGCGACTGGATCCTGACGCGCATCCTGTGGCTCTCGGGCTGCGAGCTGCAGCGCAACCGTCTGGGCGAGGTCGACACGATGCGCCGCTATGTCTACATCCACGGCGGTCCGGATGATGCACCGATCGGCGTTCCGGCATCGCACGGTTGCATCCGCATGCGCAACGCCGAGATCATCGAACTCTTCGATCGGGTTCCGGTTTATACGCCGGTGGACATCACCGAGAACTGAGCGGCGCGCAATCAAAGGCTTGGCAAACTTCGCCGAGCGGGATCGCGGCCGGACCAAAACTGCGTTCGATCAGCGTGGCTAGGCCGCTGCGATGCATGGTCAGCAGGGTTGAAGCGCGCGTGCCGTAATCGGGCGACGTGACGAATATGGCGGAAAGAACGCGCTCCCATTCGAGCGCCACACCGGTTGCCGGAAGCTCGGTATCGGCGACGATTTCGCGGTCAGCGAGCAACTCGAAGAAGGGTGCCGCTGCCGGCAATTGCCCCAGGGCAGTGGAAAAGCTTGCTTTGGCCGCCGCGAGTTTGGGCCAGGGCGTGTCGAGAAGGTGATTGGACAGACCGTAGATGCCCGGCTCCAGCCAACGTGGCTCGGAACTGGGTCCGCGATTGCTGCAGTAGGCCAGACGACGCCCGTCGCCGACGAAGAGGCTGTAGCCGTTATATTCGCTGCGGCGTCCGGCCAGCGCCGCAAGGTAGTCCTGCGGATCGCTCGCGGTGGTCAGAAAGTCGGCGACCAGTTCGCCGCGCGAACGTGTGCCGACGAGTTTCCGGCCTCCTTCGCGGTAATTGGTCAAGGCGGAGAATCGCTGCCCTCGCGTGACCCCGAGCCAGGTGCCGCCCGCTTCCAGATCACGTCCGGCGAGGACCTGCGGCGCGTCGCTCCAGAATCCGGCAGGCGCAGCGGGGCGCGAAAAGAACTCGTCGCGGTTGGCGGCGACGACCAGCGGGTAATCCGGATGGACCTGCCAAGCGAGAACGATCAGGCACATCGAATCGGGCCGAAGCCTTAGCTCTGGCCGACGATGGCGTCGATCATGACGCGCTCGCCACCCGGCGCGCCGAGTTCGAGATTGCCTGCGGCGATGAAATTTTCCTGGATGACCGCCAAGCCGACAAATCCGCCGCCCGGCGCCGGCGCCGCGTTGGCGACCATGCCGCAAGGATGCAGGGCGTCTTCCGGCGCGACGATAGCCGTGCCGGCGGCCATCGGTTCCGTCGTGCGGACCCGGTAGAGATGGCGCTTGACCTTGCCGAGATACTGGGCGCGGGCGACGATTTCCTGGCCCGGGTAACAGCCCTTGTGAAAGCTGACCCCGCCGATGGCGTCGAAATTGGCCATCTGCGGAACGAATTCCTCTTTCGTTGCCTCGGTAATCAGCGGAATACCGGCCTGAATCGCCAGCCACTGCCAGGCGGCCGTTCCGGCCGGCCGGGCATTCGCGGCAAGCTTCTGCCAGAGCGCCGGCGCGGCATCACTGCCGATGGCGACGATCCAGCGTGTGCTATCCAGTTTGATCAGGGTTCCGTCGGCGAAGGCCGCGGTTTTCATCGCGCCGTCCAGCGAAGGCAAGCCGGCGCGCTGCAGGATCGCCGCCGCCTGCGGGCCGGCCACGCCGATCAACTGGCAAGCGTCCGACCGGTCGGAAATGACGACCTTGGAGCGCAGCACGAAAATTTGCAGGCGTTTGCGGATGGGTTCGAGCAGGTCCGCCGATAACAGGGCGCGGTAGTCCGTCCGTTCACGGTACAGAAGAAAGCTCGCCGCCATCCGGCCCTTGGGCGTACACCAGGCGGAATGTTGTGCCGCATCCAGCTCGAGGTGCGCGACGTCGCTGGTCAGCTGATTGTGCAGAAAAGTCCTGGCGTCCTCGCCCGCGAATTCCAGGCTTGCGAGGTGCGTCAGCGCTGAAACGATGGTCGCGTCGCGGGTGGCAACAAGCTCGGCGCCGATATCGCCGAAATCGGCGACGCGGCCTTGATCGATTCGGGCACCGCAGGTGCCGAGGAATTCTTGCCAATTGGCGTTCATCGTCGTTCCGTCAAGTTCTTGCAGCCTGGCGTTCGCCAAGCAAGGGATAAACAATCTGCATCAAACAGCGGGTGCCGGGCTTTGGGACAGTACGTCGGTCCATCGACCTGCCTTTCGGCTATTATATCGCTACTCCCACTGCACGCTTCCGTTCAGGACCCGAGGCCCTATTGACCGCGCCGGATCGATGTATAAACACCTAAAAAACCTGTTCGTTCTCGCGCTTTTCCTGATTATTGTTTCAGCCGGCGGTTTCTTCTGGCTGGTTTCATCGCCGCTTGAATTGCAAAGCGACAAGCTGGATTTTAACATCGCGCGCGGCAGTTCCCTGCGCGTGGCGGCCGGAGAAATTGCCGCGGCCGGCGTGGCGCTCCAGCCATGGCGGCTCATCGTTCTGGGCAAGATTCTGCGCGTTGAGGCGTCGATCAAGGCGGGCAGTTACGAGGTGAGCCGGGGCATCACCACGCGGCAATTGCTGGACAAGCTGACGCGCGGCGACGTGACGCAGGGCGAAATCGTGTTCATCGAAGGCTGGACCTTCCGCCAGATGCGCGAGCGGCTTGACGCCCATCCGGACCTCCGCCACGACAGCAAAGGCTTGCCTGAATCGGAAATTCTGCGCTTGCTTGGCATCCAGGCGAAGGCCGCGGAGGGCCTGTTCTTTCCCGACACCTA
>CAIXAY010000003.1 GCA_903917505.1 uncultured beta proteobacterium
CGGCACCCGCGTCTGATTGACCGTGCCGCGTATTTGCAGCTCCATCTTGCCGCTCAGCAACAGGTCTTTGCTCACGTCGACATAGCCGGTCGATTGCATCAAACCCGAGTTCAATACCAGTCCCGAGAACTGGTAGCCGGCCGGCGTCAGCCTGACCTTGCCGGACAGCCTTTCGAAAATCGTCGCGCCGCCCTGCACCGGCGTTCGCGAAATCCGACGCACCGCCTCGGTCAGGTCGATGCCCCGAACATTGCCGCGACGGATGGCGAACTCGCCGTCGCCTTCCAGCGCTGAAAAAATCTTCGCCCACGAATCGGCCGTCGTCGAAAAGCGGATCTTCCCCGCGGTCTCACCCGAGAAGAGCGGGCCTATCCCCAGGGCGTTGCCAAAGCGCGTGGAATTGATCCTCTCGAACGATAGCGCGCCAAGCATGCTGGGGTTCTTGTCGGCGCGCAGCACCGCCGAACCCTGTACCAGGCCGTCAAGAAGGCGCAACTCCAGACTGCTGATCGTGAGTACGCCATTCTCGAGATTCCCCTGCAGGTTCAATGAATCGAAGAAGTAAGGCGAATCCGGCGCCGGACGCCAGGAAAAACCCTCCAAAGCGAGATTCAGCTTGTTGCCCTCCGGTCTGGCCTCGAGGCTCAGACTGCGATCCGGAGAACGCAGCAGCAGTGATTCGAACGCAGCGTCCGCCGACAATTTGGCCTCGCCATCGAGGTCGGTAATGCCGAGTCCGTGAAACGACACATTCGTCTTCTCGAAGCTGATGTGCTCGACACTGACCGGGGAAGCTGGCATGGCCGCCGCCGCAAAAATACCGGGCAGGCCGGAGATCAAATCGATCGGCAGCGTCACACCGCTCAAGTCCATTTCGCTGAAGACCATTTTCGCCGCCCGCAACGTACCGAGCACGGGTTGCAAGCGCATTTCAGCGATGTGGATCTCGTCCTGGCCGACCCCCACGCGCACATCGCCAAGAAGCAAGCCCGGCTTCGGATAGCCGACGACGCGCATCTTCCCGATCGTGACCGCTCGACCGCTGGCTCGCGCAAAGGCCGCTTCGACTTCAGGCCGGTAAAAATCGTAAGGAAAGAAATTAAGCGCCAGATACGCCAGCGCCAAACCGGCAATCATGCAGAAGATTGCCAGCGGCAAGCGTTTTGCCGCGCGTCGCCCGCGACGTATCGGCTTGAGCGAAATTTTTTCTTCGGTCTTGCGCCTGGCACGCCAAACCATGGCCTTGGCGCGTTCAACAATAGACGGCTCCAGTCGTTCGCTTTTCGCCGATCGACCGGTGGTCGAGACCGGGCCTTTACCAGACGGATCGAAACCCGGCGGAAGCTCTCCGGCAGGAACGCGCAAAGCCTGCATCGGGGCAATCGAGAATTGCGACAATTGCGACAGTTGGGATATCGCCGAATCACTGCGCGGCAGGGCAGGAAACACCGAATGCACAAACACGCGGTCATCGACTGCAGGCGGCACCGGCGGTTCGACCGCGGGCGGCGCGGGCGGTTCGGCAGCGGGCTCGGCAGCGGGCGGCGGCGCCTTCTTGGGAGCCGGCGAGGCGAATTGAGAGATCTGGTCTAGCGCTGCGGCGCTGATCTCCTGCGCCACCTTCCTGCCTTCCGCCCAGAGCGATTGCCGGCCCACCTTCGGTTCGATGAAGCCGCCTTTTTCCAACTCGCGCAAGGCATTCTCGGTGAGCTGCGCATTGCCCGTTTTGCCACACAAATCCGCGACGGTGGATTGGCCGTCGACGAGGATCAATACCATGCGCACGTTTCTTTGCATGACCCGCGTCCGCTGCAGCATCGCCTCTTCGCCGGAGGTCGTCTTGACGTAGATGATATCTGAATCCATTTACTGGCAAATTGTTGACGAAAGGTTCATGACTGTCTAGAATGCGCGCTTCGTTGTTCCTCGATAGCTCAGTTGGTAGAGCGCCGGACTGTTAATCCGTAGGTCCCTGGTTCGAGCCCAGGTCGGGGAGCC
>CAIXAY010000004.1 GCA_903917505.1 uncultured beta proteobacterium
CGCACATTTTCCAGATGAAAATGCCCTACGACCGGGCCACGCTGCTCGCCGCGCACAAGGAAGTCGTGCGCGCCAACAAGCTCGAGTCCTGCTATATCCGCCCCATCGTCTTCTACGGCTCGGAAGCCATGGGCATCGCGGCCGATGCCCTGTCCACCCATGTCGCCATTGCCGCCTGGCCGTGGGGCGCCTACCTCGGCGCCGAAGGCATGGAGAAGGGCATTCGCGTCAAGACCTCGTCCTTCACCCGCCATCACGTCAACATCAACATGTGCCGCTCCAAATCGGTCGGCACCTACACCAACTCGATCCTGGCGCACCAGGAAGTTGCCCAGGACGGTTACGACGAGGCCCTGCTGCTCGACGTCGACGGCTATGTCGCCGAAGGCGCCGGCGAGAACATCTTCATCGTCAAGAGCGGCAAGCTGTACACGCCGGACCTGACGTCCTGCCTCGAAGGCATCACGCGCAAGTCGGTGCTGACGCTGGCCGATGACCTCGGCCTGGCGGTGATCGAGAAGCGCATCACGCGCGACGAAGTGTATTGCGCTGACGAAGCCTTCTTCACCGGCACCGCCGCCGAAATCACGCCGATCCGCGAACTCGACAACCGCCAGATCGGCGCCGGCAGGCGTGGTCCGATCACCGCCAGGCTGCAGGCCCTGTTCTTCGACTGCGTCAACGGGCGAGAGCCGGCGCACGCGGAATGGCTCAGCTACGTTTGACCGATTCATTGAAGACAAGGTAGTGCATCATGGCTGAATCCAGCGCAAAGAAAATCATCGCCCCGATCGAAATCACCGCGCATCAGCTGCCGCTGTATTGCCCGCTGCCGGATGCGCCGCTGTGGGCGCGCCATCCGCGCGTCTTTCTCGACATCACGACGAGCGGCGACGTGGTCTGCCCCTACTGCAGCGCGCACTATGTGTTCAAGGGCGAGTTGCCCAAGGGGCAGCACTGAAGCTCGCAGCACCCGCGAGCGAGTACCGGCCATGAAAGCGCTGATCGTCGCCCCGGCCTGGATCGGCGATGCGGTCATGGCGCAGGTGCTGTTCATGCGCCTGCATCAATACACCCCCGGACTGCAGCTCGACGCGCTGGCGCCGCCCTGGGTCGCGCCGGTGCTCGAACGCATGCCGCAGATCAGCCGCATCATCGCGAGCCCGTTCGCGCATGGCGCCCTGGCGCTCGCGGCGCGCTACCGCCTGGCGCGCACGCTGGCGCAGGGCGCTTATCAGCGCGCCTACCTGCTGCCCAACTCGTTCAAATCGGCGCTCATCCCGGCGCTCGCGGGAATTCCCGAGCGCATCGGTTTCACCGGCGAAGCGCGCTACGCGCTGGTCAATCGCCGCCATACGCTCGACGAGGCCGCGCTGCCGCAAATGAGCCAGCGTTTCGCGCAGCTCGCCGAGCCGGTCGGCGCCGCCCTGCCGCTGCCGCTGCCCTTGCCGCGCCTGAGTTCAAGCGGCGCGCAGCAGGAAGCGACGCTGGCCGCGCTGCAACTCGCACGCCCGGAGAAGGTCGCGGTGTTCTGCCCGGGCGCCGAATACGGCCCGGCCAAACGCTGGCCCGAACGCCATTTCGCGGCCCTCGCCGACGAACTGGCCAGGCGCGGTTATGCCATCTGGCTGCTCGGCTCGGGCAAGGACAAGGCGGTCGGCGACGGCATCGTGCGACTGGCCGGCACGGCGGCCCCGGTCAATCTCTGCGGCAGCACCTCGCTGGCCCAGGCCATCGACCTGATCGCCGCGGCCAGCGTGGTCGTCTGCAATGACTCGGGCCTGATGCATGTCGCCGCGGCGCTGGCCCGCCCGATCGTCGCGCTCTACGGCTCGTCGTCACCGGCTTTCACGCCGCCGCTCTCGCCCGACGCCCGCATCCTCAGCCTCGATCTCGAATGCAGCCCGTGCTTCGCCCGCGTCTGCCCGCTCGGCCACTTCGACTGCCTGAACAAGCTCGAGCCCGCGCGCGTGCTCGACGCCTGCCTGGCGGCCAGTCAGCGTGCGCCACTCGCCGGGGCGCCGGCATGAGCACCGCATTCTTTGCCAGCGCC
>CAIXAY010000005.1 GCA_903917505.1 uncultured beta proteobacterium
CCGCCACCGCCACCGCCGCCGCCACCACCGCCGCCACCGCCGCCACCGCCACCCCCGCCACCGCCGGCGCCGAAGTTATCATTCGATGCGCGCCGGAAAATCGGGACCGCTGCGGGTTCGACGCGGTGCTTTTCGAGCAGGCTGTTGAGTTCGACATAGACATCGGGAAGGTGCGCCTGCAGAGACTCCTCGAGCCGGGCAAGCTGATCGAGGTTCTGGTCGAGATTGTCGCCGCTCTCCCTGCAGATCGCCCACAGGCCGCGGCAGATCGGCTCGAGGCCGAGCGGATTGTTTTCCGCGGTCATCTTCGGGCGATCGAGCAGGGTCATGTAGCGCAGCTGCGTCCGCCAGCGATCGATGCGCTCGTTGTCCTTCAGATGATTGGCCAGTTCGCCGATGCGGATCTCAAGTTCCAGCGCCTCGAGGCCGACGAGGCTGATGCGCGAGGCGGTCAGGCCGTCGGTCTGCCCGAAGCCGTCCTTCTGCGCCGCCGTCGCCAGTTCGTCGTGCGCCTCGCCGACTTCGCGGGAAAAAGCTTCGAGCACCGATGCCGAGGTGATTCCCGCCTGCCTGACGATTTCCGACAGGCGTCGCTGGAAGAGTTCGCGGCAGTCGCGCAGAACGAAGAAAGCGTCTTCTTCAGCCTGTGGCGGCGCGCTTGGAGTTTCGGGCAAATCAGACATTGCTTGCATTCAATCGAAAGGGTGCACAGGCTCAGTGCTTGTCGCCGGGTTTCTTGCTGGTTTTCGCGGCGGCGGATTCCTCGGGCGTGCTCACCTTTCGCCGGGTGCCCGGCGCGCCGACCGGCGGCAGTTGCGGTTCGACCGTTTCCAGCTTGTTGTCGCGCATGTAGGCATCCATGTCACGCCAGCCGTCGTAGATTGGCGCCTTGGGCAGCCAGGCGTAGATCGAGTAGCAGTCTTCGATGGCCCGGCCCGACTGGCGGCAGGCGCCGCCGACCGCCTTGCCTTCAGCGTCGGTCTTGGCGGCCTTGGCGGCCGGGTCTTCGATTCCCATTTGCTGCTGGATCATGTCGCAGCCGCCCAGGCCGCACAACAGTGCGGTGGCGATCACGAATGCGGGCAAGGAACTCCATGGCGTGTTTGGCAAGATGGTCCCTGGCGGGTGGATTGGTATAGGCGGTATTTTAACCACAAATGCCCATGCGCCGAGTAGTCCGCAGCGTATATCGCGGGGCATATTTTTCACACCTTGGCGGCCGCCGCGAGTTCCGGCGCCGGTCCGGCGCAGGCCCGATGCGTCACGGCGATTGAAGCTTGGGATTCCCGCTCTATAATCGACCCTTTGACGAAATCACCAAGGAATAGCAAATGCCTTCATTCAAGATCCTCATCGCCGTGACCGGGCTGTTCCTCGGTTTCCCCCTTTTCGCGGCCAGCCCCAAGGCGCCGCCGATGCCGGCGCAGATCGAGCTGTCGCATCATCTCGGCGAAGAACAGGCGGAGCGTGTCGAAGCCTTGATCGAGAATTTCAACAGCCAGCACAAGGATGTCCATGTCAAGATGGTGCGCCGTGTCGAAGGCGATGCGCCGAAGGAGATCAATCTCGTGACGCGCGAGGAGTACGCGCTTTTTGTCGCCAACAAGGCGAAATTCAAGCCGCTCTACGAAGTCATGCACGAAGCGCGCGAGCCGCTCGCCGCGCAGCTCGCGCCCGAGCTGGTGATTGGACTCGCCGACGCCAAGGGCCAGCTGTTCGCGCTGCCCGTGGCTTTTTCGACGCCGGTGCTGTTCATCAACAAGGCGATCTTCCGCAAAGCCGGGCTCGATCCCGAAGTGCCGCCTAAGACCTGGGTCGAGATGCAGGCGGCGGCGGGCAAGCTGTACGATTCGGGCAACCGTTGCCCCTTCACCACCTCGTGGCCGGCCTGGGTGCAGATCGATAACCTGAGCGCCTGGAACGGCGGCGAGGTCAGCGACGCCAAGGGCAACCTGGCGTTCAACAGCCTCGTCCAGGTCAAACATGTCGCCATGCTGGCGACCTGGCACAAGAGCAAGTACTTCATCTATTTCGGCCGCCGCGACGAAGCCGACCGCCGCTTTGCCAACGGTGAATGCGCGATGTTGACGAGTTCCTCGTCGCTGTTCGCCAGCCTGGCGGACAGCAAGACGCTCGAGGTCGGCGTCTCCTCCCTGCCTTATCACGACGACCAGCGCGGCGCGCCGCAGAACACGCTGGCCGACGGCGCTTCGCTGTGGATTGCCAATGGCATGAAACCGGCGGAGACGAAAGGCGTTGCGAAATTCATCAATTACATTCTCGGGCCGGAAGTCCAGATCAACCTGACGCTGGCCGGCGGCTTCCTGCCGATGACCGCGGTGGCGCGCACGGCGGCCGGCAGCCGGCTGCTCGGCGCCGATCTCGCGGCGCTGCAGGTGGCCTACGCGCAGCTCGGCGGCAAGAGCTTCGTGCCGCTCAACCGGGTGTCGCAAAACACCGCCGTGCGCAGGATCGTCGAAGAAGAGCTGGAAAACGTTTGGGCCAACCGCAAACCGGCCAAGGAAGCGCTCGACAATGCGGTGGCGCGCGGCAATGCCGCGCTGCAGGCGATGGCGCCGGCCTCGACGGGGAAACGCGGCAAATGAGCCGGCCCGCGCCCGACTGGCCGCTGCCGCGCCTCTTCGCGCACCGCTGCGGCGGCGCGCTGGCGCCGGAGAACAGCCTCAGCGGGCTGCGCCTGGCGGCGGCGCTCGGCGTGCCGGCCGTCGAGTTCGACGTCATGCTCTCGGCCAATGGCTCGCCCTGGCTGATCCACGACGAAACACTGGAGCGCACGACGAGCGGCGCCGGCCGGGTGAGCGACACGCCCGACCTCGTGCTGCGCGGTCTCGATGCGGGCAGTTACCGCCATCACGGCTTTGCCGGCGAAGCGCTGCCGACTTTCGAGCAGGCGGCCCTGCTGTGCCGCGAGCTCGGCCTGCTGGTCAACGTCGAGATCAAGCCGGCCGCGGGTTTTGAAGCGCTGACCGGCGCCGTGGTCGCGCGCCGCACCATGGAGCTTTGGGGCAGCGACGCGCTGCCGCTGGTCTCGTCGTTTTCCGCGGTCGCGCTCGACGCGGCGCGGCGGGTCTCGCCGCGCCTGCCGCTCGGCGTCCTCTGGGCGAGGCCGCCGGCCGACTGGCTCGGCCAGCTGCAGGCGCTTGGCGGCTACAGCCTGCACTGCGCCTGGGACAAGCTCGACGATCAGGTCCTCGCCGCAGCCAAGGACAACGGCATTCCCGTGCTGTGCTACACGGTCAACGAGCGGCCGGCCGCCGAGGCCCTGTTCGCACGCGGCGTTGCCGCCGTATTCAGCGACCGCATCGACACGCTGCGCGGCATGTAAATCTTCGTTGCGCGCTAACGGCTTGTTACAAAATCGCGCTTGGCCGGGTCGGTGGCATGGCCTAATCCGAATGTGGCAATTCCATTCAGCGCCAACACTTCGGAGACAAAACATGAAACTGCTCAATACCGTCGTCATGACACTTGCCCTGGCATCGCCGCTTGCCGCGTTCGCCCAGTCGAACGCGACACCGGGATTCGACCAGCGCCAGATCAATCAGGAACAGCGCATCCAGCAGGGCGTGCAATCGGGCGCGCTGACGCCGCGCGAAGCGGCGCGACTCGAACGCGGGCAGCAACATCTGCAGGCCAAGGAAGCCCGGGCCAAGGCCGACGGCGTGGTGACGCAGCAGGAACGCGCCCATCTGCAGCACGCCGAGGACGTGCAAAGCCGGCGCATCTACGCCGAGAAGCACGATCGCCAGCACGACTACAATCACGACGGCAAGGTCGATCGCCCCTACCACACCCATCTGTAAGCCCGCGGCATGGACGGAGAACCCGCTGCGGCGGGTTTTTCTTTGTTTTTGCCGCGTGCCGGCTCGATCGGATCCCTCTGCCGGGGCGCGTTTCGGTGCTAGAATCAGAGCCCTTTGAAACCCGCCCGCCGCAGGGAACCTACCGATGAAAAGCGCCGAAATTCGCGAGCAGTTCCTCAAGTTCTTCGAATCCAAGGGCCACCAGATCGTCGCCTCGAGTTCGCTCGTCCCGCACGACGACCCGACGCTGCTGTTTACCAACGCCGGGATGAACCAATTCAAGGACGTTTTCCTCGGCTTCGACAAGCGGCCCTACGTGCGCGCCACGACCTCGCAGAAATGCGTGCGCGCCGGCGGCAAGCACAACGACCTCGAGAATGTCGGCTATACGGCCCGCCACCACACGTTCTTCGAGATGCTGGGCAACTTCTCGTTCGGCGA
>CAIXAY010000006.1 GCA_903917505.1 uncultured beta proteobacterium
CCGACCAACCACCTCGACCTCGACGCGCTGGTCTGGCTCGAATCCTGGCTCAAGCGCTACGAGGGAACGATGGTGGTGATCAGCCACGACCGCGAGTTCCTCGACGCGGTCACCGCGGTGACCCTGCATATCGACGCCGGAAAACTGACGCGCTACGGCGGCAACTACAGCACCTTCGAGGACATGCGCGCGCAGCAGCTCGAGTTGCAACAGAACGCCTACGTCAAGCAGCAGGACAAGATCGCCCACCTGACCAAATTCATCACCCGCTTCAAGGCCAAGGCCACCAAGGCCAAGCAGGCGCAGAGCCGGGTCAAGGCGCTCGAGCGCATGGAGCGCCTGGCGCCGGTGCTGGCGTCCGCCGATTTCACTTTCGAATTCAAGGAGCCGGCCAACCTTCCCAATCCGATGCTGGCCATGGTGGACGCCTCCTTCGGCTATCCGCCGCCCGAGGATGCACCGGCCGGAACGCCGCCGACGGTGATCGTGCGCGACATCAGCAAATCGGTCCTCGCCGGCCAGCGCATCGGCATCCTCGGCGCCAACGGCCAGGGCAAATCGACGCTGGTCAAGACCATCGCGCGCGTTCTCGCGCCGACTGCCGGCATCGTCACCGAAGGCAAGGGGCTCAACGTCGGCTACTTCGCGCAGCAGGAACTCGACGTGCTGCGGCCGCTCGACAACCCGCTCGAACACATGGTGCGCATGGCCAAGCAGGGCTTGCCGGCCGGGCAGAGCGGGCGTGAACAAGACTTGCGCACTTTCCTCGGCACCTTCAATTTTTCCGGCGACATGGTCAAGCAGGCGGTCGGGACGATGAGCGGCGGCGAGAAAGCGCGCCTCGTGCTGTGCATGATCGTCTGGCAGCGGCCCAACCTGCTGCTGCTCGACGAACCGACCAACCACCTCGATCTCGCGACGCGCGAAGCGCTGGCCATGGCGCTCAACGAATTCGAAGGCACGGTGATGCTGGTCAGCCACGACCGCTCGCTCTTGCGCTCGGTGTGCGACGAGTTCTGGCTGGTCTCGCGCGGTGGCATCGAACCCTTCGACGGCGACCTCGACGACTACCAGCGCTACCTGCTCGATGAAGCGAAGCGCGCGCGCGAAGAACTCAAGGCCTCGCTCAAGGACGCCAAGGAAATCGTCACCCAGGCGCCGCCGCCGGTGCCAGCGAGCAAACAGCTCAGCGCCCGCGTCAAGACCCTGAAGCGCGACCTGGGCAAGCTCGAACAATTGATGCTCGGGCTGCAGGCGCGCAAGCAGGCGCTCGAAGCGCAGCTATCAACGCCGCTGCCGGCGCAGACGATAGGCGAACTTGGTCGCGAACTGAAGCAGATCGACGACGCGCTCGCCGGACACGAGGAGCAGTGGCTGACGATTTCCGAAGAGATCGAGGCCGCCGAAGGCTAGTGAAGTGCCGCTCAAGGTCCTGCGCCGTCATTCCGGCGAACGCCGGAATCCAGTTGCCGCCTTGCGGCACTTATCCTGCGTCGCGAAGGTCAACACCCCTAGCCGTTAGCGCTGCGGCGTTTTCCTTTCGCGGGAGCAATCGATGCAACTCGTCCTGGTCGTCGGTATCGTTTTCGCCATCGCCGCGGTTCTCTTCGCCCTGCAGAACAACGTGCCTGTCGCGGTGACGCTCGCTGTCTGGCATTTCGATGGATCGCTGGCGCTGGTCTTGCTGCTCGCGCTCGGCCTCGGCGTGCTGATCACCGGCTTGCTGTCCTCGCCCGCGGTCATACGCCGGCAGTGGCTGGCCGCGCGCCTGCGCCGGCGCGTTGCCGAGCTTGAGCGCGAGGCGGCCGAGCAACTGGCGCAAAACCGCGAGCTGGCCGCGGAAATCGCACGCCTGTCGCCGGCCAGCACGGCCGAAGGCGTGTCCGCCACGGAAGAAAAATCCTATGTCGGCATGCGCGCCCTGCTCACCGGCGAAGCGGACGCCAGGATCGACAGGGCGCATGATTGATTAAGGGCGGCAAAGGCGGCACACTCTGCTTCCTTTCCACTCCTACCGAGGAATCATCATGAGCAGTTTTACCCAGGTTGTTCTTTACACCGATGGCGACGGCCGCGCCAAGTTCCGCGAAACGACTATCGAGCTTGGCGAGGGCACGCCGGCGGCGCGCCTGTCGGCGATTCTGCCGGCGACCGGCATGCAATTCCGCGAGAGTCCGGTCGGCTTTCGCAGCCAACAGCACTGCACCGGCGCGCCGCAATGGCTGTTCATCCTCAGCGGCGTGATGGAGATCGGCCTGGCCGACGGAAGTTCGCGCGTGTTTGCCGCCGGCGAAAGTTTTTATTCCGCCGACACCCTGCCCGAAGGCGCGACCTTCGACCCGGCGATCCACGGTCACTGGAGCCGGCAAGTCGGCAACGCACCGCTCGCCACGCTGTTCGTCAAGGTTTAACTCGCGCGGGATCTGTCGGTTCGAAGCGTGAAACCGAATGCCGGATCGGCACTCCAATCACGATCAAGCCGACAGAAAGGATATCCCCATGAGCGCAGCACGCACGGCAACACTGACCGTTGACGGCAAGAACATCGAACTCCCGGTGCTCAGCGGTACGCACGGCAATGATGTCATCGACATTCGCGCCCTCTATGCCCATACCGGCCTGTTCACTTACGACCCGGGCTTTCTATCAACCGCCAGTTGCGAGTCGACGATCACCTTTATCGATGGTGACCAGGGCATCCTGCTCTACCGCGGCTACCCGATCGAGCAACTGGCCGAGCAATGCAACTTCCTCGAGGTCGCCTACCTGCTCAAGCACGGCGAGTTGCCGAACGCCGCGGAAAAGGCTGAGTTCGAGGGCATCGTCAAGAAGCACACCATGGTCAATGAGCAGATGGCCAAGCTCTTCCAGGGTTTTCGCCGCGACGCTCACCCGATGGCGATAATGGTCGGCGTGGTCGGCGCGCTGTCGGCTTTCTATCACGAGGCCGACGATTTCTCCGACGCCGCGCACCGCAGCATCAGTTTCAACCGCATCGTCGCCAAACTCCCGACCATCGTCGCCCTGGCTTACAAGTACTCGATGGGCGAGCCTTTCATGTATCCGCGCAACGACCTCGACTACACCGGCAACTTCATGCACATGATGTTCGGCAGTCCGTGCGAGGATTACCAGCCCAATCCGATCCTGGTGCATGCGCTCGACACCATTTTCACGCTGCACGCCGACCACGAGCAGAACGCCTCGACCTCGACCGTGCGCCTCGCCGGGTCGTCGGGCGCCAATCCCTACGCCTGCGTTTCGGCCGGCATCGGCTGCCTGTGGGGCCCGGCGCACGGCGGCGCCAACGAAGCCGCGCTGAAAATGCTCGAGGAGATCGGCGACGTCGCGCGCGTCCCCGAATACATCAAGCGCGCCAAGGACAAGAACGACAGTTTCAAATTGATCGGCTTCGGTCACCGCGTCTACAAGAACCTCGACCCGCGCGCCAAGCTGATGCGCAAGATCTGCGCCGATGTCCTGCAGGAACTTGGCGTGGAGAATGACCGGCTGTTCAAGCTGGCGCGCGAACTGGAAAAGATCGCCCTCGAAGACGATTATTTCATCGAGAAGAAACTCTACCCGAATGTCGATTTCTACTCGGGCATCGTGCAGAAAGCGCTGGGCATACCGCAGACGATGTTCACCTGCATTTTCGCGCTGGCGCGCACGGTCGGGTGGATGGCGCAGTGGGAGGAGATGATCACCGATCCCGAGCGCAAGATCGGGCGCCCGCGCCAGCTTTATCTCGGCGCTGCGCGCCGCGACGTGCCGGCGATGGCGTCGCGGCCCTGAGCGGGGCGCGCGCGGTCAGCGCCAGGCTTGCTTATCGCCTGCCGGGAACCGCCAGCCAGCCTTCAGGACAGACCGTGGTGTAAGGGTAATACATCGCGCTCGACTGGCAGTAGTACGCCGGGCCCGCGGGCGGCCCGTAAGCCTGCGCCGGGTAGGGATAGTCATAGACCGGCCGGTTGTGTGCAGCGACGATCGCCAGCCCGGTCAGCGCGCCGACAACAGCCAGACCGGCCCAAGGCCCGCCGCCGCCGTGATAATGGCCATAGCCGCCGTGACCGTGCCAGTCGCCGCCATGATCGGCGTAGGCTGGCAGGGCGACTAGCGAGAGTGCGGTAACGAGAGAAATAGCAAGATTGCGCATGATGGACTCCTTTACTTCCAAGCCCTTGGCTTTTGCCTGGCCCGTGCAGGGAATAACGCCGCAGCGCCGGCTCGGGCCGACGCAGACTTGTAAGGGTTTGTAAGCGGCGCCGCGAAATGTGCGAACCAATCGACGCGAATGGCGTCAGATCGTAAAGAGTACGAACTTGGTACTAATTCGACCTGGGGCAAGCGCAATGTTGAGGATAAGCAAACTCGCGGATTACGGAACGATCATCCTGACGGCGATGGCCGGCGATCCGGAGTGGACCTTCAGCGCCGCCGAGCTCGGTGTGCGCACCGGGCTGCCGCAGCCGTCGGTGAGCAAGATCCTGAAGATCCTGCTGCGCCAGGGCATCGTCGTCTCCGTGCGCGGCGCCAACGGCGGCTACAAGCTCGCCCGTTCGCCGGCCGAGATCTCGACCGTGCAGATTCTCAATGCGCTCGACGGTCCGCTCGGGTTCACCGAATGCAGCGCCAGTCCCGGCTTGTGCAAGCGCGAGGCGCACTGCGGCACGCGTTCGCATTGGCACATGATCAACCGCGTCGTGCTGCAGGCGCTAGCACACATCACGCTGCAGCAGATGGTGGCACCGCATCCTCCCAGGCTCGAGGTCCTGCGTCCGGGGCGGCGGGGAGCGCGAGCGGCGACTGAGGTGTCGTCATGAGCACGACGGCGAACCGCCTGGCCGAGCTGATGGACCGTGAATATCCGCACGGTTTCGTCAGCGATGTCGCCGCCGACACCGTGCCGCGCGGCCTCAGCGAAGAAACCGTGCGCCTGATCTCGGCGCGCAAGAACGAGCCCGAGTTCATGCTCGAATGGCGGCTCAAGGCTTACCGGCATTGGCTGACGATGTCCGAACCGAAGTGGTCGACGGCGCGCTATCCGGCCGTCGATTATCAGGACATCATTTACTATTCGGCGCCCCAGTCGATGCAGGACCGGCCGCAAAGCCTGGCCGACGTCGATCCGGAACTGCTCCGCACCTACGAGAAGCTCGGCGTGCCGCTCAAGGAACGCGAGATGCTCGCTGGCGTGGCGATCGATGCCGTTTTCGACAGCGTCTCGGTCGGCACGACCTTCAAGGACAAGCTCGGCGAACTCGGCATCATTTTCGGCTCGTTCTCCGACGCGGTGCGCGAGCACCCCGATCTCGTTCAGCAGTACCTCGGATCAGTCGTGCCTTATACCGACAATTTTTTCGCGGCGCTCAATGCGGCGGTGTTCTCGGACGGATCTTTCTGCTACATCCCGCCGGGCGTGCGCTGTCCGATGGAACTGTCGACCTATTTCCGCATCAACGCGCGCGACACCGGCCAGTTCGAGCGCACGCTGATCATCGCCGACGCCGGCGCCTACGTCAGCTATCTCGAAGGCTGCACGGCGCCGATGCGCGACGAGAACCAGCTGCACGCGGCGGTCGTCGAACTCGTCGCGCTCGATCATGCGCGCATCAAGTATTCGACCGTGCAGAACTGGTATCCGGGCGACAAGGACGGCAAGGGCGGCATCTACAACTTCGTCACCAAGCGCGGCGAATGCCGCGGCGCCGGTTCGCATATCTCATGGACCCAGGTCGAGACCGGGTCGGCGATAACCTGGAAATATCCGAGCTGCATTCTGCGCGGCGACGACTCGATCGGCGAATTCCATTCGGTGGCGCTGACCAACAACCGCCAGCAGGCCGACACCGGCTCGAAGATGATCCACATCGGCCGCAACACGAAGAGCACCATCGTCTCCAAGGGAATCTCCGCCGGGCACGGACAGAACGCTTACCGCGGCCTGGTGAAAATCCTGAAATCGGCCGAAGGCGCGCGCAACTACAGCCAGTGCGATTCCTTGCTGCTCGGCGACCAGTGCGCGGCGCACACCTTCCCTTACATCGAGGTCAAGAACCCGACGGCACAGGTCGAACACGAAGCGTCGACCTCGCGCATCGGCGAAGACCAGCTGTTCTATTGCCAGCAGCGCGGGATTTCGGTCGAGGACGCCGTGTCGATGATCGTCAATGGCTTCTGCAAGGAAGTGTTCAAGGAACTGCCGATGGAATTCGCCGTGGAAGCCCAAAAGCTAATGAGCGTCAGCCTCGAAGGCTCGATTGGTTAACTTGAAGGAAGCAGCCGTGTTGGAAATCAGCAATTTGCAAGTGAGCGTCGACGGGAAATCCATCCTGCGCGGCATCGATCTCTCGATCAAGGCCGGCGAAGTGCATGCCATCATGGGACCGAACGGCTCGGGCAAGAGCACGCTCGCGCAGGTGCTCGCCGGGCGCGATACCTTCCAAGTGACCGGCGGCACCCTCCTTTACCAGGGCGCCGATATCTTGCCGCTGGCGCCCGAGCAGCGCGCGCGCGAAGGCATCTTCCTGGCGTTCCAGTACCCGGTCGAGATTCCCGGTGTGAGCAATGTCTATCTGCTCAAGGCGGCGCTCAACAACATCCGCGAGCACCGCGGGCTCGGTGAACTCGACGCGATAGAATTTCTCGCGCTGATCAAGCAGAAGATGAAGCAGATGGACATGAAGGAAGACCTGCTTTACCGCGCGGTCAACGAAGGCTTTTCCGGCGGCGAGAAAAAGCGCAACGAGATTCTGCAAATGGCGGTGCTCGAACCGAAGCTCGCGATCCTCGACGAAACCGACTCGGGCCTCGACATCGATGCGCTGCAGATCGTCGCCAAGGGTATCAACGCACTGCGCAGCCCCGAGCGGTCGATGATCCTGGTGACCCATTACCAGCGCCTGCTCGACTACGTGGTGCCGGACTTCGTGCATGTGCTGGCGCAGGGAAAGATCGTCAGGAGCGGCGGGCCGGAACTCGCGCTCGAACTCGAAGCGCGCGGCTACGGCTGGCTCGAAGGCGCGCAAGCGCCGGCTCGCCCGGCGGAGAACGCATGAACGCGCGCGAACATACGCTCGCCGACCATGCGCGCGCGGCCGCGACCCTGCCCGGCGCCGGAGTGCCCTGGCTGGCGCGCGCCCGGCGCGCGGCGCTCGAGCGCTTCGCGGCGAGCGGCTATCCCGCTGCGCACGACGAGGAATGGAAATACACGAGTGTCGCGGCGATCGAAAAACAGGCTTTTCGCGCGGTGTCGCGCCGCGCCGGCGACCTCGATGCGGCCGCGGCGCTGGTCGCCGGGCTGGCGCTGGCTGACGCCGGCCACTTGCTGGTGTTCGTCGACGGCCATCATTACCCCAAGCTGTCGGCGCCCGGGCGGCTGCCTGCGGGCGCACGTCTGACCAGCCTGAACGAGCAATTCGAAACGGCGCCCGAATCGCTCGAACCGTATTTCGCCGACGACGAGCAGCAGACGATCTTCGCCGAACTCAACACCGCATTCATGGCCGACGGCGCCTACCTGCATCTTGCGCGCGGTGTCGTCGTCGAACAGCCGGTACACCTAGTGTTCATCGCCACGCAGGACGGTGCCGCGGGCGCGACGATCTCGCCGCGCAACCTGATCGTCGCCGAAGAAGGGGCGCAGGCGACGGTGATCGAGCACTACGCCGGCACCGACGGCGCGCCCTACTTGACCAATGCGGTCACCCGGATTTTCGCCGCTGCCGGCGCCACGCTCGCGCATTACAAGCTGCAGCAGGAAGGAGCGCAGGCCTTTCATGTCGCCGGCATCCATGCGCGGCAGGCGCAGGGCAGCACGCTGAGTTCACACTCGACGAGCCTCGGCGCGCTGCTGACGCGCAACGACATCAGCACCGCTTTCGAGGCTTCCGGTTGTGCGGCGACCCTCGACGGCCTGTATCTGGTCGGCGGCCGGCAGCACGTCGACAACCATACGCGCATCGATCACGGCGCGCCGAACGGCACTAGCCACGAGTTCTATCGCGGCGTTCTCGATGGCCGCTCGCGCGCGGTTTTCAACGGCAAGGTCGTCGTTCATCCGGGCGCGCAGAAGACCAATGCGCAGCAGGCCAACCACAACCTGCTGCTTTCGCGCGACGCCGAAATCGACAGCAAGCCGCAGCTGGAAATCTACGCCGACGACGTGAAATGCACGCATGGCGCGACCATAGGCCAGCTCGACGACAACCAGCTCTTCTACCTGCGCGCCCGCGGCGTTCCCGAGACCATGGCGCGCAGCCTGCTGGTGCATGCCTTCGCCCACGACGTCGTCGAGCGCATCCGCGTGGCGGCGCTGCGCACCCGCCTCGAGCAAATCCTCTTTTCACGCTTGCCGCAAGGCGAGCGCATCAAGGCCCTGGCATGAAAATGGATACCAATGTCGCTGTGCGCCAAGCGAGCATGGACTTCGACGCGCCAAACTGGCGCGACGATTTCCCCATCCTGTGTCAGAAGATCAACGGCGAGCCGCTGATCTATCTCGACAACGGCGCGACGACGCAGAAACCGCATGCGGTGATAGCCGCCGAAGACGCGTATTACAGCCAGCGCAACGCCAACGTCCATCGCGGCGTGCATACGCTGAGCCAGCTCGCGACCGACGATTACGAGGCGGCGCGCGGCAAGATCGCGCGCTTCATCAACGCCGCGGGCAGCGAAGAAATCATCTACGTGCGCGGCGCGACCGAGGCCATCAACCTCGTCGCGCAAAGCTTCGCCCGCCCCCGCCTCAAGCCCGGCGACGAAATCCTGATCAGCGCGATGGAGCACCACTCGAACATCGTGCCGTGGCAAATGGTCTGCGCGCAGACCGGCGCGCTGCTCAAGGTCGCGGACATCAACGATCGTGGCGAACTCGATCTTGAACAGTTCACGCGGCTGCTCGGCGAGCGCACGAAGCTGGTGGCCGTCACGCATCTTTCCAATGCGCTCGGCAGCATCGTCCCGGTCGAGCGGATCATCGCCCTGGCGCACGCGCAAGGTGTTCCGGTGTTGCTCGACGGCGCGCAGGCCATCGCGCACCTCGGCGTGGATGTGCGCGCGCTCGATTGCGATTTTTACGCTTTCTCCGGCCACAAGCTCTACGGCCCGACGGGGATCGGCGTGCTCTACGGCAAAGCCGCGCTGCTTGATGCGATGCCGCCCTGGCAGGGTGGCGGCGACATGATCCGCTCGGTCACTTTCGCGAAGACCGAGTACAACGACCTGCCGTACAAGTTCGAGGCCGGTACGCCGAACATCGCTGGCGCGATCGGCCTCGGCGCGGCGCTCGATTACGTCGCGGGCATCGGCATCGCGGCCATCGCGGCGCACGAGCGCGATCTGCTCGACTACGCGACGGCGCGCGTGGCGGATATCGCCGGACTGTGCATCGTGGGCACGGCAGCGCACAAGGCGAGCATCCTGTCCTTCACCCTCGAAGGCGTTCACCCGCACGACATCGGCACCATCCTCGACCATCGCGGCATCGCCATCCGCGCCGGCCATCACTGCGCGATGCCGGTGATGCAGCGCTTCGGCATTCCCGGCACGGCGCGCGCATCGTTTGCCCTCTATAACACGCGCGCCGATGTCGATGCGCTGGTCGCCGGGCTGCATCAGGTACAGGAGATGTTCAAGCGATGAGCGATTTGCGCGAACTTTATCAGGACGTGATCTTCGACCACTACAAGAAGCCGCGTAACTGTCACGTGCTCGACTGCGCCAACCATAGCGCCGAGGGCTACAACCCGCTGTGCGGCGACCAGTTGACGGTTTACCTCAAGGTCGAAAACGGCGTCATTGTTGACCTGAGCTTCAAGGGCAGCGGTTGCGCGATCTCGACCGCGTCGGCCTCGCTGATGACCGAGGCGCTCAAGGGCAAGACGCTCAAGGAAGTCGAGCACCTCTTCGACAATTTCCATCAAATGATCACGACGCCGGAAAGCGGCCCGCGCCCCGATCTCGGCAAGCTCGAAGTGCTCTCCGGCGTGAGCGAGTTTCCGGCCCGGGTCAAATGCGCGACTCTGGCCTGGCATACGCTGCAGAGCGCCTTGCGCAAGCAGAACGAGCCCGTGAGCGCGGAGTAAGCCGCGATGACCGATTCCACCGACGATACAAGTGGCGCGGCACAGGCCGTCACGACAGCGGACGGGCAGTTCCGGGAAGAACTGGTCGCCGCGCTGCGAACGATTTTCGATCCGGAAATTCCGGTCAATATTTACGACCTCGGGCTGATTTACGCACTGAACATCGACGCGCAGGGGGCGGTCGCAATCGAGATGACGCTGACCGCCCCCGCCTGCCCGGTGGCCGGGACTTTTCCCGGCACCGTCGAAGCGCGGCTGCGCGAGGTGCCCGGCGTTGCCGACGTGCATGTAAAGCTTGTTTGGGAACCGGCCTGGAACATGGACATGATGCCGGACGCGGTGAAACTGCAGCTCGGCTTGCTGTGAGCGGCGCCAATGTCGAAATGGATTGACGTCGCGCCGCAGGACGAATTCGCCGCTGGGCAATGGCGTTCGCTCGATGTGGACGGCGCGCCGGTCGCGGTTTTCAACCTGGACGGCGCCTACTACGCCATCGAGGATGTCTGCACCCATGACGGCGGGATTCTGACCGGCGGCGACATCGAAGGCGAGGAAGTCGTCTGCCCGCGCCACGGCGCGCGCTTTTCGATCAAGACCGGCGCTGTGCTCGCGCCGCCGGCTTACGAAGATGTCGCGACCTTCCCGGTGCGCGTCGAAGCCGGCATGGTTCAGGTGCGCGATGCGCGCTGGGATTGAGAATCCCGGCGCTTCTTAAGCCACCGCGTCGACCACTTCGTCGGTCCACACCTTGAAACCGCTCAGCAGATTGGGTCCGAAGGCCGTGCTCAGCGCGACGTCGGCGGCGTCGCGGCCGCGTGCGACCAGGATCCGGCCGATGCGCGGGGTGTTGTTGCGCGGATCGAAGGTGTACCAGCAGCCGTCGAGGTGGGCCTCGAACCAGGCGGCAAAATCCATTGGCAGGTCGACCGTCGGCACGCCGATGTCGCCGAGGTAGCCGGTGCAGTAGCGTGCGGGAATATTCATGCAGCGGCAGAACGCGACGGCCAGATGCGTGAAATCGCGACAGACGCCGGTGCGCTCGGAATAGGCCTCGAGCGCCGTGCGCGTCGCGCGCGCGTGCTCGTAACCGAACACCAGATGTTGATGGACAAAGTCGCAGATGGCCTGGACGCGGCCCCAGCCGGCCCGCGCCGATGCGAACAGCGCCCAGGCCATTTCCGACAGGCGGTCGGTTTCGCAATAGCGGCTGCCGAGCAGGAAGCGCAGCGTGTCGTCGGGAAGATCGGCAACCGGCGTTTGCTGCGCCTGCACGGCGAGGAGGTCGGCAGCGCCGCTGTCGTTGAGCAGGGCGTCGCCGCAGATGCGCAGACGCCCGGCCGGGGCAACGATGCGCGTGCAGCGGTTGCCGAAACTGTCGCGGTATTCCCTGGCCGGCACCGGCGGGTCGAAGCACAACTGGTCGCGGCCGACGAGGCCGGGGAGACGCGAATCATGGACATGCAACACAAGGATCATCGGGGTGGGCAGCGGGCAGTCGTAAATCATTTCGAAACCGGCGTGGATTTGCATCATGGGGCTCCCGGGTCACTGGACGAATTTGCGCGTGCGCCGCAAGGTGCCAAGGCGGCAGCTACGCCAGTGATCGGCGGCAAGAGGCATGCCCGTTCCCGCGCGCCGATCCGGTGCGCAAGCGCCCGGGAATTTTCAGGGCGCGCAGGCCAGCCGCAGGGTACGGGTCAGGACCTCGCGCACAGACGACCAGTTCCGCTCGCCGGCATGGACGATCTTCTGGTTGATTTCGATTTCTATTCCCAGGTACGCCGCGTTCGGGAAGCAACGGCGTAAGTGCGAAGTCAGCCCGTCGCCCTTGCCGGCGTACGGGTAATTGCGGCGCACGCGCAGGTCCGGCGCCTTTTGCGCGAGCAAATTCTTCCACGCGGCGCACAGCCTGGCCTCGCCCTCGCGGCGCGGGTCGTAAAGCAGGCCGAGGTCGGCCTTGCGCACCTCGCCATCGAGTTCCGGCGTGAAGCTGTGTGCCGAGACGTGCACGACACGCCGCCCGGCCGCGACCGATTGGGCGACCAGGCTTTCGACCTGTCGGCGGTAGGGCAGGTAGTGTTTGGCGACGATCTCGGCGCGCAGGTCCGCCGGCGCACCGCGCGTCGCCGGCGAGTAGAGCGCCGGGTGGCCGAGCGAACGATTGAGGTCGATGAGCAGCCGGCTGACCGTCGAACTCACCAGCGGCGCCTGGAACGATGTGGCCAGCGTCCTGGCCATGCGCAGCGCGCCGGCGTCGAAGCCGCGATGGGTTTTCAGCAGCGCGTCATAACCGCGAAAGAGCGAGCGATAGGGGGCGGGGATCCGGTTGCCGCCGTGTTCGCAGGTGAACAGCAAAGCGTCGCCAGGCATTCCCGATCACCAAAGCAGTTCGGGCAATTGGCGGAATACTTCGCGAGTCCCCTCGCTCCACTTTTGCGTGAGCGCCCTGAAATAGATATCGTCGTCGTCGATTCGGCGCCGCTTCGTCACTTCGAGGCTGTCTTGATCGTAGCAAAGAAGGTCGATCGGCATGCCGACCGATATATTGCTGCGCATGGTCGAATCGAAGGATACGAGCACGCATTTGGTGGCGTCGGTAAGGCTCGTCGAGCGTTTGATCACGCGGTCGATGATCGGCTTTCCGTACTTGGTTTCGCCGGTCTGGAAATAGGGGGTTTCGTCTCCCGCCTCGATGAAATTGCCTTCGGCATAGATGCGGAAGAGCCGGGTCGCTTCGCCGCGGATCTGTCCGCCGACAATGAGCGACGCATTGAAGCCGCTCTCGGTATCCTGCAGGTACTGGCCGTCGCGCCGATCGACCTGGCGCATGGCGTCGGAAACCAGCATGGCGACGTCGAACATCGTCAGCGCGTTCCACAGGTTCGGGACCGCGTCGCCGGCCATGCAGCGCTGCTCCAGAACGCTGACCACCGCCTGGGTTCCCGAGAGGCTGCCGGAACTCAGGAGAACGATCACCCGGTCGCCGCGACGTTCGAACACGGACATCTTGCAGAACTTGGCGACATCGTCCATGCCGGCATTGGTCCGCGAGTCGGAGGCGAAAATCATCCCGTCATTGAGTTTCAGGCCGATGCAGTAAGTCATGGTGTGCCGCGGCCTCGCCGCTATTGCTGCTGCTGCGCCGGTTCGCTGGCGATTCCCGGCGGGCCTTCCAGACAAGCTTCCGGCGCGCGGCGCAGATCGAGCGTCAGCGGATAGTCGGGGTTGCATCCTTCGTTTTGCACGCGCATCAGTCCGGGCGTGTGGCCCTGGTTCCAGAAGCGCGCCACGCGCCGCGCCTCGGCCTCATTGGCATTGACCGGGAAAGTGTCGTAATTGCGGCCGCCCGGATGCGCGACGTGATAGGTGCAGCCACCGATCGAACGGGAGCTCCAGCGATCGACGAGATCGAACACCAGCGGCGCCTGCACGCCGATGGTCGGGTGCAGCCCGGACGGCGGCGCCCAGGCGCGGTAGCGGATGCCGGCGACGTATTCGCCGCGCGTCCCGGTCGCCGTCAGCGGCAGCGGCCGCCCGTTGCAGGTCACCACATGGCGCTGGTCGTTCAGGTTGCGCACCTTGATCTGCATGCGCTCCAGCGATGAATCGACGTAGCGCGCGGTGCCGCCGGCGGCGACTTCCTCGCCGAGCACATGCCAGGGCTCGATGGCCTGGCGCAGCTCGATTTTGATGCCGTGATAGACGACGCTGCCGAAACGCGGGAAACGGAATTCGAGGAAGGGGGCGAACCACTCGAATTGAAAAGCGTAGCCGGCGCGCTGCAGGTCGAGCACGACGTCGCGCATGTCCTGCGCCACGAAATGCGGCAGCATGAAGCGGTCATGCAGTTCGGTGCCCCAGCGCACCAGCCCGTTGGCATACGGCGTCTGCCAGAACTTGGCCACCAGCGCGCGCAGCAGCAGCATCTGCAGCAGCGACATTTGCGCATGCGGCGGCATCTCGAAGCCGCGGAACTCGACGAGGCCGAGGCGCCCGGCCGGGCCGTCGGGCGAATAGAGTTTGTCGATGCAGAATTCGGCGCGGTGGGTGTTGCCGGAAAGGTCGACGAGCAGATTGCGCAGCAGGCGATCGACCAGCCAGGGCTGCAGGCTTTCCTCGACGGGCTTGAGGCGCTCGGCCATCTGCTGGAAAGCGATCTCGAGTTCGTAGAGGCTTTCATGGCGCGCTTCATCGACGCGCGGCGCCTGGCTGGTCGGGCCGATGAACAGGCCGGAGAACAGGAAGGACAGGGCCGGATGGTTCTGCCAATAGCTGATCAGGCTCATCAGCAGGTCGGGCCGGCGCAGGCAGGGCGAGTCGGCCGGAACCGCGGCGCCGAGGGTCAGGTGGTTGCCCCCGCCGGTGCCGGTGTGACGCCCGTCGAGCATGAACTTCTCGGTGCCGAGGCGAGTGAGGCGCGCTTCGGCGTAAAGCGTTTGCGTGTTGGCGACGAGTTCTTTCCAACTGCTCGCCGGATGGATATTGACCTCGATCACGCCCGGATCGGGCGTGATGCGAAAGACCTGCACGCGCGGATCGGCGGGCGGCGTGTAACCTTCGATGCGCACCGGCAGTTGCAGGGCCGCGGCGGTCGCTTCGACAGCGCCGATCAGCGCGACGAAATCCTCGAGCAATGGAACCGGCGGCAGGAAGACGCACAGTACGCCGGCGCGCACCTCGACGCACAGCGCTGTATGCACGATTTCTTTTGCTTCCGCTGCGGCCTTGGCCGCCGGCGTTGCGGCGCGGCTTGCGGCCTCGCCATCGGCGAGCGCCGCCGGCGTATCGAAAGGATCGCGGCCGAATTCTTCTTCCTTGTCGGCCGGGTCGACCCACGGCAGCGAAGCGAGCGGCAAGCGCAAGCCGAGCGGCGAATCGCCGGGAACCAGATAGAGGTGCTCGCGCCGCAGCGGCCAGCGGCTGGAGCGAAACTGGGCGCGCGCAGCCGCTTTCCCGCCCGCCGGCAAAGCCTTGAGCGGCAGCACATAACCGGCCGTCGCGCCGAGGTCTCTTTCGATCAGCAGCGCGATGCGCCGGCGCTCGTCGGCCTGGGTCAGATCGGCCTTGAGCGGATCGAAATTCTTTGGCCAGCGCTGTTCGGCATCGACGAGCTGGCTGACGTCCTCATAGGCCGGAATCACAAAACCTTCGGCCAGCCCAAGCGCCTTGACGAGCCGCGTGATGAAGCGCAGGCCATCGGGCGTTTGCTGCTTGCCGCCGCCGTCGGCGGTGACCAGCAGCTTGCGCTCCTGCCACAGCGGCTTGCCGTCGATTCGCCAGTAGCAGCCGAGCGCCCAGCGTGGCAAGGGTTCGCCGGGATACCATTTGCCCTGCCCGAAATGCAGCAGGGCGCCGGGCGCAAAATGCCCTTGCAGCCGGACGAGCAAATCGCCGGCCAGTTCGCGCTTCTTTTCCGACAGCGCGGTGTGATTCCACTCCGGGCCGTCCATGTCGTCGATCGACACGAACGTCGGCTCGCCGCCCATGGTCAGGCGCACGTCGTGCGCCTTGAGCTCGGCGTCGACCTGCTCGCCGAGCTTGAGCACGGCTTGCCACTGCGCTTCGTTATAGGGCAGGGTGACCCGCGCATCTTCGTGAATGCGGGTGACGCTCATGGCGAAATCGAACTGCGTTTCACACACTTCGGTGAGGCCCGTGACCGGCGCCGCGGACGACGGCATGGCGGTGCAGGCCAGCGGGATGTGGCCTTCGCCGGCGAGCAGCCCCGAGGTCGGATCGAGGCCGATCCAGCCGGCGCCGGGAATGAAGACCTCCGCCCAGGCATGCAGGTCGGTGAAGTCGTGATCGGTTCCGGAAGGGCCGTCGAGGGCGCTGACGTCGGCCTTCAGCTGGATCAGATAGCCCGAGGCGAAACGCGCGGCCAGCCCGAAGTGGCGCATCGCCTGCACCAGCAGCCAGGCCGAGTCGCGGCACGAGCCGCGCTTGAGGTCCAGCGTCTGTTCCGGCGTCTGCACGCCGGTCTCCAGGCGCACGATGTAGCCGACATCGCCCTGCACGCGCTGGTTGATGCCGACCAGCATGTCGATGGTGCGCAGCGGCTTGTCGAGAAATTCCTTCTTCGTCCGCGCCAGCCATTCGGCAAACAGCGGCGTCGCCGGCTCGGCTTCGAGATAGGGGCCGAGTTCGCGCTTCAAGCCATCGGGGTAGGCGAACGGATAGTTTTCGGCGAACTCGTCGATGAAAAAATCGAAGGGGTTGATGATCGTCATGTCGGCGACGAGGTCGACGGTGATGGACAGCGCTTCGGTTTTTTCCGGGAAGACCACGCGCGCCACCCAGTTGCCGAAGGGATCCTGCTGCCAGTTGAGGAAATGGCCGGCCGGCTCGATGCGCAGCGAATAGCTGAGCACCGGCGTGCGACAGTGCGCCGCCGGGCGCAAGCGGATCTCGTGCGGCGACAAATTGACGGCACGGTCAAAGCGATAGCGGGTCAGGTGCTGGAGCGCAACACGAATGGTCATGGCAAAACTTTCGAGGCAGTAAGACGGCGCCGGCGCGGCGCGCTCGGCGTTACCATTTGAAGCTCGGCAACGGGGCAAAGGCCTGGCGCACGCCTTCACTATTCTCCACCCCGCCATTGCTGCATGAATCCAACGCGAAGAAGATACCCGCAACGATCATGGTCGCAACGCAATAGCTCATATTCAGCTTTCCGAGGTTTTCTGTTCAGGCCATCGCTTGGCGGAGCTCGCCATCAAGGCGCGCGTGCGGCCCGGATTACGAAGCTGGCATCAATCATCCGTCGACCAGAAATAGGTGGTGTTGATCAGGCTGCCCAACTCGTAGATCCTCTCAAGGAATTCCGACAGGTATTCGTGCAAACCGTTCGCGAAGATTTCGTCGATGCGTCCGAAACGCAGCTGGCCGTTCAGCATGCCACAGCGCCGCAACAGCTCGCCGGCGCGCGGACCGTTGATTTCCTGCAGCAGGCGGTCGACTTCGGCCATGCAGGCAGTCAGCGAGCGCGGCAAATCGCGGCGCAGGATCAGCAATTCGGCAACCCGCTTCGGCGTGATCTGGTCGTGGTAGATCTTGCGGTAGGCTTCGAATGCCGATACCGAGCGCAGGATCGCACCCCATTGATAGTAATCGGCGGCGCCGCCGATTTCATCCGGGCTCGGCAACAGGATGTGGTACTTGACGTCGAGCAGCCGCGCCGTGTTGTCGGCGCGCTCGACAAAAGTGCCGAGGCGCAGGAAGCGGAAGGTGTCGTCGCGCAGCATCGTGCCGTAGGCCACGCCGCGCATCAGGTGCGAACGTTCCTTCACCCATTCGCAATAGCGCGAGACGCCCATTTCGCCAATTTCTCCGGAATGCTTGAGCGGCATGTCCAGCCAGGTCTGATTGAGCGCTTCCCACATTTCGGAAGTGATCGAACCGCGCACGGCGCGCGCGTTCTCGCGCGCGGTGAAGATGCTGTTGTAGATGCTGCCGGGGTTTTCCTTGTCGAGCACCATGAAGTGCAACACATTGTCGGCGGTCGATCCGGCATAGCGCGCATCGAAATCCTCGTGCAGGCCGCTGATCGACAGCATCGCGCGCCATTCCTGGTGCGGCTCGGTCGCCACTTGCAGCAGCGACATGCGATAGGTTACGTCCAGCATGCGCGCGGTATTTTCCGCGCGCTCGATGCTGCGGGCCATCCAGTAGAGGTGATCTGCGGTTGAGGAAAGCATTTTGGTCCCTAGCTAGTCTTCGAGTACCCAGGTGTCCTTGGTGCCGCCGCCCTGCGAGGAATTGACCACCAGCGAACCCTCCTTGAGCGCGACCCGTGTGAGCCCCCCGGGCACCATGGTGATCTCGTGGCCGGACAGCACGTAGGGCCGCAGGTCGATATGGCGTGGCGCGACGCCGCTTTCGACGTAGGTCGGGCAGGTGGACAGCGCCAGCGTCGGTTGCGCGATGTAACCGGCGGGCGCGGCGATGATCTTTTCGCGGAAGGCCTCGATCACCGCCTTCGTCGCGGTCGGCCCGACCAGCATGCCGTAGCCGCCGGAGCCATGGACTTCCTTGACCACGAGTTCGGGCAGGTGCGCGAGAACGTAGGCAAGATCGTCCGGCTTGCTCAGTTCCCAGGTCGGGACGTTCGACAAGATCGGTTCTTCGCCGCAGTAGAATCGGATCATTTCCGGCACATGCACGTAGATCGCCTTGTCGTCGGCGATGCCGGTGCCGACGGCGTTGGCCAGCGTCACGTTGCCGGCGCGATAGGCCGAGAACAGGCCGGGGACGCCGAGCACCGACTCCTTGTTGAAGGCCTGCGGATCGAGGAAATCGTCGTCGATGCGCCGATAGATCACGTCGACCCGGCGCGGCCCCTGCGTCGTGCGCATGAACACCACATCGTTGCGCACGAACATATCGTTGCCATCGACGAGCTCGATGCCCATCTGCTGCGCCAGGAAGGCGTGTTCGAAATAGGCGCTGTTGAACTGGCCCGGCGTCAGCACCACGACGGTCGGGTTGTCCACGCCGGGCGGCGCGACCGAGCGCAGGTTGTTGAGCAGCAGGTCGGGGTAATGGTCGACCGGCGCGATCGCCTGGCGCGCGAACAGCTCGGGGAAGAGGCGCATCATCATCTTGCGCCCTTCGAGCATGTAGGAGACGCCCGACGGCGTGCGCAGATTGTCTTCGAGCACGTAGTACTCGGCGCCCTGCTGGCCGTTGTCGGCGCGCACCAGATCGATGCCGGCGATGTGCGCATAGATCTGTTCGGGCACGTCGACGCCGACCATCTCCTGGCGGAACTGCGAATTCTTCAGGATCTGTTCGGCGGGAATTTTCCCCGCCTTGAGAATTTCCTGGTCGTGATAAATGTCGTGCAGGAAGGCATTGAGCGCCCTGACGCGCTGGCGCAGGCCGTCGGCCATGCGCTTCCATTCGTGCGCCGGAATGATGCGCGGGACGATGTCGAAGGGAATCAGGCGCTCCTGGCCGGTATCCTCACCATAGACGGCGAACGTGATGCCGACGCGATGAAAAGCGACTTCGGCCTCGCTGCGCTTGCGCGCGATCACCTCGGGCGAACTGGCGCGCAGCCACTCCGCATAGCTGCGGTAATTTTCCCGCACCGAGCCTTCAGGGGCATACATTTCGTCGTAGGCAGTCTGCATCGCAAGTCCTGCATTCAATCGCACAGGTCAGTACTAAGCACGAAGCGGGCCGGGACGCTCTCGCATGTCAAATCATGCGCTTGGCCTTGACGAATGGCAAGGAATGCACTAATTGGGGGCGTCGCGGTTCGCCATGGTGCGGACCATGGTGCTTGCGCGAGGTACGCGGCCCCGCGTCAGGCCTGCGCGGTCCCGCACCGAATTGGCGCTCAGCCGGGTTTGCCGTCGAGCCGCGGACGCGTCAGCACCGGCCAGTAGCGCACGGCGTAGAGAGCGAATGCCGCGGCCCACAGCAGTCCGGACAGTTCGATGCTGTTCAGATACAGCGCCGGTGAAACGATGCCGGCGAAGACGCGTACCAGCGCAGCGGCCTGCACCAGCAGAAACATCGCCATTTCGCTGCGGTCGGCGAGCAGGATACGCCCGGTATGTCCGCGCGCGGTTCTGACCATCATGCCGAGCGTCATCCCGCCGATCGCGCCGACCGTCAGCGCATGCACGGCATAGGAGCCGGCGAGAAGCCCGAATCCGGTCAGCCCGCGCAGAACGAGATGCACGACGATCCACGCGTAAGCGGCGTGCAGTATCCACACCAGCGGCGCCGCGCAGGTTCGCCAGGGTTTCCACAGCGCCAGGCGCAGGCCGTGGGCGAGCGCGGCAGCGAGTGCGATGATCGCGACTAGGGCCGGCGGAAACTGCAGAAGATCGGCGGCGAAGAGGAGCAGGATGCCGGCCAGCGCGACTTTCTCCAGCAGCGCATTGCGGCTGGCGCCGGTGCCCGGGATGCCGTTGTTGGTAAACATCGGAACCACGCGGCCGGCGATGACGGCCATGATGAACAGCACGAGGTCAAGCTGCACGTGCAGGAGGTCCGCGCCCTGCAGCCCCAGCACTGCCGGCAGGCGCCCCTGGAAAACGAGGTGCGTGGCGAGCACCAGCGCACTGATCAGGGCCAGCAGGCCGACGAAGAAATAGTTGCGCGTATTGCGCGAGCGGACCAGGGGGATGCCGATCGCCACGGCGATGGCCAAAGGAAAAGCCGCGTTGACGACGGCTGCGGCGATCGTGAAAGGCGTCAGCACGAGCACCCGGCCGGCCAGCCAGAGCGCGGCGAGGGCCAGCAAAGGCCTGCCGCTTGCCGTCGGCAGGCCGGTCCACGCGCGCACCGCCGTCAGCAGGAAGCCGGCGATGACCGCGCTGGCGTAGCCGATGAGCATTTCGTGGCCGTGCCAGAGCGGACTCGCGAGATAGGCGTGCGGCAGCAGCCCCGAGAATTGACCGGCCCACAGCAGCACGCTGGTTGCGCTGAAGATGCTGGCGAGCAGATAGAACGGGCGAAAGCCCAGGTTCCACAGGGCAAAGCCGGCAGGAGCGTCAGGCTTTGCGGGTCGATCGAGCGGCACTTCGTTCATCGGCAGGCCTCTAGAGGACGGGCGGTAGATCGGTGGTTATCGGCAAGACTCGACAGGGCTCTTCCGCCGCTTCTGCGGGCGCCGTATCGGGGACTATTCCCCAGTCGCCGTAGGCATACCAATCGTCGCCGAGCAACTCGGCCGGGTGCTGGGTGCGGTCCGAACTGCCGCAGTTGAGCGAATCGACCGGGCAATACTTGTCGCAACCCCAGCAGATGCGCTCGGGGTGTTTCGGATGCAGAGGAAACTTCTTTGCCATTAGCGGATGCCGTGGGCCTGGGTGAGTGGGGGGTGAATTTCGTCTTGCCGGCGCTTGCCGCCCAGGGCTTCTGCCAGGGTGCCAGTGGATTCGCGGGCGCATTTGCAATAAGATGTACACATCGAGAATCTTTATGTTATCAGGCTATCGATACATAAGCAATAATTTATATATACCTTATAGGGACCTATGCGACTCAGCTCTTTTTCAGACTACAGCCTGCGCGTGTTGATGTATCTGGGTTTCCAGCCGGACCGGCTGGCGACGATCGCCGAGATTGCCGCGGCGCACGCCATCTCCGAAAACCACCTGATGAAAGTCGTGCACCAGCTTGGCCGCTGCACTTTCATCGAAACCGTGCGCGGCAAGGGCGGCGGCATACGCCTGGCGCGCCCGCCCGAGGATATCGTGCTCGGTGACGTGGTGCGCCAGACCGAAGGCGACTTCGCCCTGGTCGAGTGCTTCGGCGAGAATCCGACCTGCCGGATATTGCCGGCTTGCCGTTTGCGCGGCGTGCTGAGCGAATCCCTGAATGCCATGCTGGCGGTGCTCGACCGTTACACGCTCGCCGATCTGCTGGTAAAACCCAAGGAACACGGTAAAGCAATCGCTGTTACCCGCCGGCCCAGCCGCGCGGCTGCTCGCTGAAATCTCGAGCGGCCGGGCCGCATATCGACCCGAGCGCTCGAATAAGCGAAGATCAAGCGCGTTCCGTGCTGGCCCCGACGATGACCCGCGACTCGGCACGCTGGCCGCGCAACAGGCGCAGTGCAAAGAGCGCCAGGCAAACGACGCCGACCGAAAAGACCACATCGCCGGGGATGCGCATCCAGACCAGGGTTTCCATCAGCTGTGAATGGACAACTTCGGCTGAACGCGCAAACCACATGCCCTGCGTGATGCTCGCCCAGGCCTGATAGATGCCGGCCGGAACGAGCGAGATGAAGACCATCATCGCCAGCCCGATATTGAGCGACCAGAACATCGGCTGCAGCAACTTGTCCGACCAGGCCGAACGGTCCGACAGGCCGCGCAGGCAGAAGAGCAGCAGACCGATGCCGAGCATCCCGTAGACGCCGAACAGCGCAGCATGGCCGTGCGCCGCGGTCATGTTGAGCCCTTGCATGTAGTACAGGGCGATCGGCGTATTGATCGAGAAGCCGAGCAGGCCAGCGCCGATGACGTTCCAGAAACCGACCGCGATGAAGCACAGGATAGGCCACTTGTAGGCCTGCACCCAGGGCGCCGCTTGCGAGCGCTGATAATTGCGATAGGCTTCGATGCCGATCATCGCCAGCGGCACGACTTCGAGCGCCGAGAACATCGCGCCGATGGCGATCACGAAAGTCGGCGTGCCGGTGAAGTACAGGTGGTGCAGGGTGCCGAGGATGCCGCCGAAGAGAAAGACGATGGTTTCAAGAACGATGGCGCTGTTGGCGGTGCTCGCGCGGATCAAGCCGAGGCGGGTGAACAGCAGGGCGATGACCGCCGTCGCAAACACCTCGAAGAAACCTTCGACCCACAGATGCACCAGCCACCAGCGCCAGTACTCGATCATCGAGTAATGGGTATGCGGCCCCCAGGTCAGCGAGGTGGCGTAGAAACCGCCGATGCACAGCGCCGCGAGGAAGACCATGGCGATCAGGCCGCGGCTCTCGGACGGATTTCTGAGCGCCGGCAGCAGCCCGCGGCCGAGCAGGGTGACCCAGAAGAGCAGGCCGACGAAGAGCAGGATCTGCCAGACGCGGCCCATGCTCGTGTACTCGAGGCCCTGGTTGCCGACCCAGAAACTGAAGGCACTGCCGGCGTGCTGCATCGTGCCGATCCAGCCGGTCGCGGTCGACCCTACGACGATGAACAGCAAGGCGTAAAACAGCACGTTGACGCCGAGCTTCTGATACTTCGGCTCATGCCCCGAAATCGCCGGCGCGATATAAAGGCCGGTGGCCAGCCAGGCGGTGGCGATCCACAGCACGGCAAACTGCGTGTGTATCGTGCGGCTGACCGTGAAGGGCAGGATCTGCGCCAGCGGATAACCGAAGAAGCTGTGCCCTTCGACCGCATAGTGCGCGGTGATGGCGCCCATCCCCACCTGGACCAGGATCAGCGCGATGACGACGTAGAAATATTTCTTCGTCGCCAGCATCGAGGGCGTCGGCTTGAGGTTGAACAGCGGATCGGCCTTGGGCGGGGCCGGGTCGGAGTCATTCTCGTCCGTGTGCATCGAGTGATAGAGGATCATGCCGGCGATCGCGGCGATCATCAGGATGATGCTGGCGATCGACCAGATGCCGGCGCCGGCCGTCGGCGTGTTGCCGACCAGCGCTTCGTGCGGCCAGTTGCTGGTGTAGGAGAGATCGGTCTCGCCCGGGCGGTCGGTCGCTGCCGACCACGCGGCCCAGAAGATGAACGCGGGCAAGGCTTGCAGATCGCGCGGATCGGGCAGGGTGCCGGCATTCATCGCATACTGCTCGCGCAGTTTTTCAAAGGCCGGGTCGTCGCCGAACAGGCTGGTGTAATGCGCCACGACTTGGCGGACGGCCTGCGCGCGCTCGGGCGTGAGGGTGATGGTTCCGGTTTTCGTGTCGTAAGTGTTGCGCCGCATTTCGCTCTTGAGCAGGCCGGCAAGTTCGGCTTGCTGCCTGGCATTGAGCTCGGCGAAAGGCTTGCCGAAATCGCCGTGCGCCCAGATTTCACGCAGCGCCAGCGCCTCGCGGTGCAGCCAGTCGGCCGACCAGTCCGGCGCGACATAGCTGCCGTGGCCCCACACCGATCCGAGCTGCTGGCCGCCGGCCGACAGCCAGGCTTCCTGGCCGCGCTGCACCTGCCCTTCGGAAAACAGCACCTGGCCGTCGCTGCTCACGACCTGTTTAGGAATCGGCGGTGCCGTCAAATAAATTTCCGTGCCGACCCAGCCCAATACGGCAAAGGACAACACACAGATGACCGCAAGCCAGGTCCACAGCTTTCGCGTCGGGTGCATGAAAGATCTCCTCGAAGAAGGTAAAGAAAACCGGTTTCACAAAACTCTGGACCGGACGCCAGAAGAGGCATAATATATACATCTATTGGAAGACGCAAGAGCGATTTCCCCGCATTTATCCGCAGTCTTGATGTCCAACGCGCGCCGCCTGCGGCGCGGACCCTGGCCGGGAGAGCCGGTCGATGAATGGAGGATTCACCATGAAGTTAGCACTGTCAGTTCTGTTCCTTCCGGTCTTCCTGCTCGCGGCGTGCAATCCGGCGGTCGATCCTTCCGCGGCGAAGACAAGCCCCGCGACCGCCGCCGACCCCTACGACGTGACGAAGATGGATCTCAAACCGACGCCGGCAACGGTGTCCTCCGAGCGGCACACGGGCCCCTTTGCCAGCGGTTCCGCGCTCAGCCTGAGCGCCGAATTGAAGCCGCTTGACCCGGCGCCGGTGAAGACCATTCAACTCGACACGACGCACAAGGTGATCGAAATCGCCCCCGGCGTGAAGTTTTCCGCCTGGACTTTCGGCGGCCAGGTGCCGGGGCCGACGGTGCGCGCGCGCGTCGGCGACAAGATCCGCTTTTCGATGACCAACCGCAGCGACGAGACCGTCCCCGGCATGCAACTGCTCGCTGCGCCGATGATGCATTCGATGGATTTTCACGCGGCGATGGTCTCGCCGCAGGACAAGTACCGCTCGATCGCGCCCGGGCAGACGATCAGCTTCGAGTTCACGCTCAATTATCCGGGTGTCTTCATGTACCACTGCGGCACGCCGATGATCCTCGAGCACATCGCTTCGGGCATGTACGGCGCGGTCGTTGTCGAGCCGAAAGGCGGTTATCCGACCAAGGTCGATCGCGAGTACGTGATCATCCAGAGCGAGTTCTACGCCAAGCTCGACCCGGGAAAACGCAAGGTCGACGGGGTGCCGCTCTATGTGCTCGACGGCGATCGCCTGAAAGCCGCGCAACCGACGCACACGGTGTTCAACGGCGTGCACAACGGCATGGTCACGCACCCGCTGCCTGCCAAGGCTGGCGAGCGCGTCCGCCTCTACGTGCTCAACGTCGGCCCGAGCAAAACCTCGAGCTTTCACGTGGTCGGAACGATTTTCGACCGGGTGTGGATAGACGGCAACCCCGACAACCAGTTTCGCGGCATGCAGACCGTGCTGCTCGGCTCGTCGAGTTCGGCGATCGTCGAGTTCGTGATTCCCGAGGAAGGCTCGTACATCATGGTCGACCACCACTTCGCCAACGCCTCGCAAGGCGCGATCGGACTCGTCTCGACCGAGCAGAAAGCCGAGCAGAAAGACCTCGAGCACCACAACATGCCGGCGACCGCGACGCCGACCGAGCCGGCGGCAATCGCCGGCAAGCAGGATTTCGAGAGCAAGTGCCTGGCCTGCCATTCGATCGGACAGGGCAGGAAACTCGGCCCCGACCTTGCCGGCGTGAGCAAGCGGCGCAGCAACGAGTGGCTGACGGCGTGGCTGCGCTCGCCCGAGAAAATGCTCGCCAGCGACCCGGTCGCGCAGGCCCTGCTCAAGGAGCACAACAATCTGCCGATGCCCAACCAGAATTTGTCGGATGCCGAGATCAGGCAGTACATCGAGTATTTCCGCTGGATTGACGCGCGACCGGCCGGCAGTGTCGCCGCCGTCGCCACGCACTGAGGAGACCCGCCATGAACTTCCGCTACTGCGCCGCATTGACGCTCGCACTCGCCCTGGCGAGTCCGGCGGCCTACGCCTGCGGCTATTGCGTCGAGGACCGCATCGCCTCGGTCTACGACCACGCCATGGTGTCGCAAGCGCTCGCGCGCAAACACCAGGTCGTCTTCTTCGCCATCAACGGGCCGCTCGCGGCGAGCAGCGGCGAACAGCAGAAAATCGAGCGCATCGCGCTAAGCGGCAAGGGCGTTGACCCGGGCAGCGTTCGCGTGGCGATTGAAACCGCCGTGCTCGCCGTCGCCCTCGACCCGCGCGTGACGCCGCTCGCTACGGTCGAAAGGTCGCTGCAGAGCAAGCTCGCGCTCAAGGGCTTGAGCGTGCAGCGCCTGCGCGTCATCGACAAGCCGGGCGAATTGAAAGTCGCGCAGCACTGAAGCGGCACGCCGACCTACTTGGCCGGCGGACTTGCGTCGATTCCGGCGAGGCAGACGTATTTGATTTCGAGGTAATCGTCGAGGCCGTGGCGCGACCCTTCGCGTCCCAGGCCCGACGATTTGACGCCGCCGAAAGGGGCGATCGCCGTTGAAATGATGCCGGTGTTGACGCCGACCATGCCGTATTCGAGCGCCTCGGAAACGCGGAAGATGCGGCCGACATCGCGCGCGTAGAAATAAGAGGCGAGCCCGAACTCGGTGTCGTTGGCGATGCGCAGCGCATCGGCCTCGTCCGTGAAGCGGAAGATCGGCGCCACGGGTCCGAAGATCTCCTCGTGTGCGAGGCGCATCGCGGTCGTCGCATCGGCGATGATCGTCGGCTCGAAGAAGGTGCGGCCGAGCACATGCGGCTTGCCGCCGCAGATGACGCGAGCGCCTTTACTTGTCGCGTCGGCGACGAGTTCCTTGACCTTGGCCAGCGCCGCCTGATCGATCAGCGGCCCCTGCGTGACACCGGGGTCGGCGCCGTTGCCTACCTTCAACTGGCCGACGGCCCTGGCGAGCTTCTGGACGAAAGCATCGTAGACAGCGTCCTGAACCAGCAGACGATTGGCGCACACGCAGGTCTGGCCGGTATTACGGTATTTGCTGGCGATCGCGCCGGCGACTGCAGCGTCGAGATCGGCGTCGTCGAAGACGATGAAAGGTGCATTGCCGCCGAGTTCCATCGACAGCTTTTTGACCGTTGGCGCGCACTGCGCGATGAGTTGCGCGCCGGTCTGCGTCGAGCCGGTGAAGGAGAGCTTGCGCACCATCGGGTTGGCGCAGATTTCCGCGCCGATCAGTTGCGCCGAACCGGTGACGACGTTGAACACCCCCGCCGGAATTCCCGCGCGTTCGGCGAGTTCGGCGAGCGCCAGCGCCGAGAACGGCGTCTGGCTTGCCGGCTTGGCGACCATCGTGCAGCCGGCGGCGAGCGCCGCGCCGGCTTTCCTCGTGATCATCGCTGCCGGGAAGTTCCACGGCGTGATCGCGGCGCAGACGCCGACCGGTTCGCGCGTTGCGAGGATGCGCCGGTCGGCGGCGTTGGGCGGAATGATCTCGCCGTAGGCGCGCCGGCCTTCTTCGGCGAACCATTCGAGATAGTCGGCGGCATAGACGATTTCGCCGGCCGATTCGGCGAGCGGCTTGCCCTGCTCGCTGGTCATGATCAGCGCCAGGTCGTCCTTGTTGGCGAGCATCAGTTCGTGCCAGCGGCGCAAGCGCTTGCCACGCTCCGCGGCCGTGGTGGCGCGCCAGCCCGGCAGTGCCGCCTGCGCCGCGGTGATCGCGCGCCGCGTTTCGCTGGCGCCCATCTTCGGCACGGCGCCGAGCGCCTCGCCGGTCGCGGGGTTGCTGATGGCGATGGTTTCGGCTTGGTCGGCGGCGAGCCACGCGCCGCCGATGCAGCACTGTTGGCGGAAGAGGGTGGGGTCATTGAGCTTGAGCATGGCGTTGTCCTTGTCGTGCGTTACGCGGCAAATGGCGGACCCGCTACAGCCGCGGGTCGGCCTTGCCGCTGTCGATGCCGAGGCGCCAGATCGCTTCGACGACGACTTCACGCGCGATTTCGCCCTCGTCGGCGAGGCTCTTCAAGGCCGCCAGCACGATGTAGCGGGCGTCGATTTCGAAGTGGTCGCGCAAGGCGACGCGGGTGTCGGAGCGGCCGAAACCGTCGGTACCGAGAACGACGTAGCGGCCGGGAATCCAGTTGCGGATAAGGTCCGGATAGGCGCGCACGAAATCGCTGGCGGCGATCACCGGTCCACGCCTGCCAGAGAGTTGTGCGCTGACAAAAGGCAGGCGCGGCGGCTCGGCCGGATGCAGGAGGTTCCAGCGGTCGCAGGCGATGCCGTCCTTGCGCAGTTCGCCGAAACTGGTGGCGCTCCAGACGTCGGCGGCGACGCCGAAATCGGTTTCGAGGCGTGCCGCCGCAGCCAGCACTTCGCGCAGGATGCTGCCGCTGCCGATCAGCTGCACGCGCGGCAAATCGTCTCCCAGCGCCGAACGGCGCAGCAGGTAGATGCCGCGGCGTATGCCTTCTTCGGCGCCGGCCGGCAGCGCCGGATGCGGATAATTTTCGTTGTACAGCGTGATGTAGTAAAAGCCGTTCTCACCTTCGCCGAGCATGCGCCGCACGCCGTCCTCGACGATCACCGCGACCTCGTAGCCGAAGGCCGGATCGAACGCGCGGCAGGTCGGCACGGTGGCGGCATAGACGTGGCTCTGGCCGTCTTCGTGCTGCAGGCCTTCGCCGGAGAGCGTCGTGCGTCCGGCGGTGGCGCCGAGCAGGAAGCCGCGCGCCTGACTGTCGGCGCCGTTCCAGATGAGGTCGGCGACGCGCTGGAATCCGAACATCGAATAGAAGATGAAACACGGCAGCATGGTCCGGCCGCTGTGCGACCAGGCCGTGCCGGCGGCGATCCACGAGCTCATCGCGCCGGCCTCGGAAATGCCTTCCTCGAGGATCTGGCCCTGCAGGTCTTCTCGGTAGAAAGCCAGCTGATCGGAATCCTCGGGCGTGTAGCGCTGGCCCCACGGCGAGTAGATGCCGAACTGGCGGAACATGTCCTGCATGCCGAAAGTGCGCGCCTCGTCGGTGACGATCGGTACGACGCGCGCGCCGATCTCGGCGTCGCGCATCAGGCGCGCGAGCAGGCGCACGAAAACCATCGTCGTCGAGAATTCGCGCTCGCCCGAATCGGCGTGGAAGCTCGCATACAAGTCGGGCGTCGCGGCCCACACCTGCGGAAAGTCCTGGCGGCGCATCGGCAGGTAGCCGCCGAGTTCGGCGCGCCGCGCCTGCAGGTAGCGCACTTCGGCGCTGTCCGGGCCCGGATGGTAGAAGCGCGCCTCGTCGAGGTCTTGGTCGGAGAGCGGCAGGCCGAAGCGTTCGCGGAAGCGTTCCATGTCGGCGCGCGCGAGCTTTTTCGTCTGGTGCGAAGTGTTGGCGCCCTGGCCGGATGCGCCCATGCCATAGCCCTTGGTCGTCTGCGCCAGGATGATCGTCGGCTGGCCGCGGTGTGCGACCGCCGCGGCGTAAGCCGCGTGGATCTTGACCGGATCGTGGCCGCCGCGCATCAGCGCGTCGATTTCCTTGTCGGAGAGGTTGGCGACGAGGGCCGCGAGTTCGGGATAAACGGAGAAGAAGTGTTCGCGATTGTATTGCCCGTCGGTTGCCGAGAGCTTCTGGAACTCGCCGTCGACGGCCTCGGCCATGCGCCGCAGGATCCAGCCTTCGCGGTCGCGCGCGAAGAGCAGGTCCCAGTTGCTGCCCCACAGACATTTGATGACGTTCCAGCCGGCGCCGGCGAACAGCGTTTCGAGTTCCTGCACGATGCTGCCGTTGCCGCGCACCGGTCCGTCGAGGCGCTGCAGATTGCAGTTGACGACGAGGATCAGGTTGTCGAGTTGCTCGCGCGCGGCGAGCGATATGCCGGCCAGCGATTCGGGTTCGTCCATCTCGCCGTCGCCGACGTAGGCCCAGACCTTGCGGTCGCTCTCCGGCAGGATCTCGCGGTGCTGCAGGTAGCGCTGAAAGCGTGCCTGATAAATGGCGGTGATCAGGCCGAGGCCCATCGAGCCGGTCGGGAACTGCCAGAAGCCCGGCATCAGCGTCGGGTGCGGGTAGGACGAGAGGCCCTGGCCGATGCCGGCCGAGACTTCGCGGCGGAAATTCAGCAGCCGGGTTTCGTCCATACGGCCTTCGAGAAAAGCGCGCGCATAAACGCCCGGCGCGGCGTGCGGCTGAAAATAAACGAGGTCGCCCGGATGCGTGGCGGTCGGCGCGTGGAAAAAGTGGTTGAAGCCGACTTCGAAGAGGTCGGCGATCGACGCGTAGGTGGCGATGTGGCCGCCGAGTTCGGGGTGCGCCAGGTTGGCGTGCATCACCATGACAAGAGCATTCCAGCGGTGGATCGCCGTGATTTGCGCTTCGATGTCGAGATTGCCGGGGTAGGGAAGCTGCGCGTCGACCGCGATGGTGTTGCGGTAGGGCGTGGTGTGGCGCGTGTGGAAGCGGCCGCCCGCAATGCGTCCGGATTCGATCAGGCGGTCGACGAGAAACTCGGCGCGTTCCAGGCCGTCGCGAGCGATGACTTCGGCCAGACTTTCGAGCCAATCTTCGGTTTCTTCGCGGTCTTGATCGGCCGCGTTCGCGGTCACGCCGGCGCTGCGCTTCATCAACTGCCTCCCATCCCCAAGCCTGCCGCGCAATTCTTGTGACGCGTCGCAGAGTCAGGCCAAAGCGGAATTGTACGCCGAGGCCATGGCGCCCGGCGCGATTGCGAGTCGGTCGGCGTCGGCAAAAAAATGGGCGCTGCCAAAGCAGCGCCCAAGGGAGGAAGTTGTTGCGAAGAGGATTAGAGATGGTAAGCCGTTTCGCCGTGCGAGGTGATGTCCAGGCCTTCGCGCTCTTCTTCTTCCGGAACGCGCAGACCGATGACTACATCGACCAGCTTGTAAGCGACCAGCGAGACCAGCCCGGACCAGACGATGGTCGTGCCCACGCCCCACAGCTGGCTGATGACCTGCGCGCTCATGTCGTACTCGCCGACTGCGTTGGTCACGTAGTCATAGACGCCGGTGCCGCCAAGTTTCGGGGAGCAGAAGACGCCGGTCAGGATCGCGCCGAGCATGCCGCCGACACCATGGACGCCGAACACGTCGAGCGAATCGTCGGCGCCGAGCAGGCGCTTCAGGCCATTGACGCCCCACAGGCAGATGACGCCCGCCAGGAGGCCGATGGCGACGGCGCCCATGACACCGACGAAACCGGCGGCCGGGGTGATCGCCACCAGACCTGCCACCGCGCCGGAAGCTGCACCGAGCATCGAGGGCTTGTCCTTGATCAGCCATTCGAGGAACATCCACGACAGCGCTGCGCAAGCCGTTGCCACCCAGGTGTTGACCATCGCCAGCGCAGCGCCGCCGTTGGCTTCGAGCGCCGAACCGGCGTTGAAACCGAACCAGCCGAACCACAGCAGCGAAGCACCGATCATGGTGAAGGTCAGGCTGTGAGGGGCCATCGATTCCTTGCCGTAGCCGACGCGCTTGCCGATCATGAACGCGCCGACCAGACCCGCCACCGCCGCGTTGATATGCACCACGGTGCCGCCGGCAAAGTCGAGAGCGCCTTTCTGGAACAGGAAGCCTGCCGTCTTGGTGGCAGCGTCACCGGCAGCCGCGTCGATATAGGCATCCGGACCCGCCCAGTACCAGACCATGTGCGCCATCGGCAGGTAGGAGAAGGTGAACCAGAGCACCATGAAGGCGAGCACGGCAACGAATTTCGCCCGTTCGGCGAAAGCGCCGACGATCAGCGCGCAGGTAATCGCCGCGAAACCGCCCTGGAAGACGACGTAGGCCAGCTCGGAAATATTAACTCCCTTGCTGAAAGTCGCAGCCACCGAATCGACGGTGATGCCTTTCATGAAGATCTTGTCGAGCGACCCGAAGAAGGCCCCGCCCTCGGAGAAAGCGACCGAGTAGCCGTACAGCACCCAGAGCACGCTGATCAGCGAGAAGGTCACGAAGACCTGCATCAGCACCGAGAGCATGTTCTTCGAACGGACGAGGCCGCCATAGAACAGTGCCAGGCCGGGAATCGACATCAGGATGACCAGCGCGGCGCTGACCAGGACCCAGGCCGTATCGGCCTTGCTCACCGGCGCTGGCGCCGGAGTAGCGGTCGCAGCGGCAGGTGCCGCCGCTGCGGCTGCTGCCGGAGCCGCTGCGGTGGCCGCCGGTGCGGCCGTCTTGTCCTGCGCCCAGGCCGTAGTGGCGAGGCCTGAACCGAGGCCTAGCGCCCCGACCAGGGCGAAGATGGCTAAGAGGTGTCTCATGGTTGGCTCCTCAGAGGGCGTCCTCACCGGTTTCGCCGGTGCGGATGCGGATGACTTGTTCGATATCGAAGACAAAGATCTTGCCGTCGCCAATTTTTCCCGTACCGGCCGATTTTTCGATGGCCTCGATGACCTGATCGAGAATCGAATCCTTGATCGCAGCGTCGACCTTCACCTTGGGCAGAAAGTCGACAACGTATTCGGCGCCACGATAAAGCTCGGTATGACCTTTCTGACGGCCAAACCCCTTGACCTCGGTAACCGTGATGCCCTGCACGCCAATGGCGGACAAGGCTTCACGCACTTCGTCAAGCTTGAAGGGCTTGATGATTGCGGTAACCATTTTCATGATGGGCTCCAATTCTGCTGAGGGCGCACCCTCGGGTTAAAGAGATCTTCAGAAGGTGCGGGTGACCGAGAGAACGGCGATGCCCTTTCCTGCGTCCTTGGTGTGCGAACCGACGTCATTAGTCACTCCGTTGGCGTTCTCCGAATTCGAGTTGGTGAAGCAGTACGGCTGGAACGACGCCGCCGAGCAACTGCCCTTGGCATTGGTGTCGACATAGGACAAGCCGACGACCCAGCCGGAAAAGTCCTTGGTGGCGCCAAGCTTCCAGTCCGTGTAGTCACCGTTATGGACGTTCTTGAAGTTGAGGGTGCCGACGTGGCCGTTGATGCCCCAGCCGTCGCCGAGGTCATAGTTCGCCGAAAGGTCGAGGTAACCGCTGCCCCTGGTGCTCTTGCCCGTGCTCGTGCCGGTCGAATCGACGCCGCGCGCCGAGAAGTAATCATCGACACTGTAGTTGTACTTGAGCGAGAGGAATTTCCACGACCCGCCGATGTAGATTTCCTTGTTGGTCACTGCGCCTGAATGGGCGCCAGTGCCGAGCACCTTGCCTTCGGAACCCGGGTAGTAGTAGAGGTAAGCACCGACGTCGATGCCGAAATCGCCGAAGGCCTGTTTGTAGCCGCCGTAGAAATCCATTTCGAGGTTGCCGTCCGGATAGCCGGCGCCCGAGCTGACGTTCGAGTTCCAGTTGCCGACGTAGAAGCCGCTCGAATGCGCGTAATCGAAACCGCCTTGCAATGCCGGCTTGCCGAAGGTCTGGTCGATGCCGCGGAAGCGGTAGCTTGAGACCAGCGCGATGTTGCTGGTCAGCGGCGGTGGCGGCGCCGCTTCGGGAGTCGCCGCGGCTTCGGGCGCGGGTGCGGCGGTCTGGGCCATGGCCGGCAGAGCAAACGCCGACGCAAGCAGGGTGGCGAGAATTAACTTCTTCATGACTACTCCTTAGGCAAGAAAAAAACGGATCGCAAAGTTTGCCGGTTCAATAAAGCATTTGCCATGCCAGAAAACAATAAATAGATTTATCAGGATGTTGAGTGGGTTTTTCTGCCCATTTCGATTCGGAACGCACTTTGCTGGCGCAAAAAATAGAGCGCCTGCACCAAGGCAGTGCCGGATTCGCAGCGCGACCCTCGTGTTAGACTTGGCGTTCGGAAAAACTCGTTTCAGGATAGGCCATTGTCATGATTGACGCCAAAGTGTTTGAAGAATTCAGCGCCCGTCTGAGCGCGATCATTGCCGCCAGCCCGGTCGCCGACATCGAGAAAAACGCGCGCGCCCTGCTCTCGAGTTTCTTCGCCAAACTCGATCTGGTCAGCCGCGAGGAGTTCGACATTCAGACGCAAGTGCTGCTGCGCACGCGCGAAAAGCTGACGGCGCTCGAAGAACGGCTGGCCCGGCTCGAGGGCCGCGACGCCGATCACGCCTGAGCGTGCGCGGTCCTATCGGCCAAGGCCGTCCTGCGCGCCCTGTCCTGCCGTCGCCGCGATAGTGCCATGGGGGTAATCAACGCGAGGCCGCCGGCGCGGTCTTGCGCAAGCATTCGACCATTGCGGCCCGCCTGACCCGGAGCCGGGAATTCCATAGGCTCCGGGCAAATAGACCACGTTGCCGACGGTTCGACAGGCAGGAATAATTCGTGCCTTTTTGATCGCCAAGATTGGCAATGGGGCGTCCAGTCGAGCCGGCCGCGGCAAGTCGCGCATGCGCTCCTCCCAGTCCGACCTCGATTGCGCGTAGGCTTCATAGCGACGCGCCCGCTCCCATGGCTCAACCAGCACCGACACCTGGTAAGCGGTCTGCGAGGTGCGCGTGACGCGCTTGGCGCCGGCGTCGTTGATGCTTGGGTCGTTCGCTTTCGGCCCTGCCGGGACGGAGCCATCGGGCAGGATCGTGACGATGGCTTTGCGCATGCCGGGCTGCCCCGGCAATTGGTCGAGGCGAATCAAGCCGGCCGCGGCAAGCGCCTCGCCGCTGCCGACATAATCGTCAGACCAGATGTTTTCCAGCCTTCGCACGCCGGGCGCAAAGGGCCTGAACTCGGGCTGCGGCTGTTCCCGGCCCGGGAAGCGGATCGTGGCCGAGAAGATCCCTTCTTCAAGGTGATCGCAGCGCTCGATCTGGCATCTGAATCCGCGCGGATCGCTTACCGTCACGCGGCGCTTTGGACATCCCGCTTCGCCCGGAAATCCGGCATCGACGCCGATGCCGATATTCCTGAGCTGATGCTTCGTTCCATAAATCAGGTCGCCCCAGGGCAGCTGATTGTATTCAAGCGTTCCCGCAGCGGCCAAGTTGTGGCTTGCTAAAGTCGGCGTAGCCATGATCCCCAACCCCTTTCCAGTACTGTGCTTGAGCGGCTCTGGTGTTTCCCGGCACCGTGGCCACTATCAAGCGGCGACGATCAGGCGCGATGATCGTCATCGGAACTGCTCGCCTCTATCACCGATGCTGCTCGACAGGCGGAATGCGCGGTGCGTGCGCCACGGGCGCAGCGGTAATAGTCTGAAGGTAATATAGGTTTGGCTGCTTGACGCGCAAATACCGGCATTCGGGTATTCCCGCGGCGGCAAGCAAGTAGCCGGCGAAACTTCGGCCATGCCGGCGATCAGGCACAGCGGTCGACTGCCTCGGCGCGTTGGCGCGCACGCCTTGGCCCGTTGCGGCCATGCAGATTTCAGAAGACGTCGCGGTTCTTCTCATCTGTCATGGAACGAATTGACCGCTGGCCTTGGTGCGGCGCCGTCGCGGATCTCCGCAGCCTTGTCCGCGGCAACGCCGGCGCAGCTTTTTTGGCGCGAATTGTTTAGACTGCTGACTCGTTCATTTCCCGCTGTCATCGCCATGCCGCTTGCAATCGTCCACAGTCGAGGATTGGATGGGCTTTCCGCGCCGCAAGTCGCGGTCGAAGTGCATCTGGCCGGTGGATTGCCCAGCGTCACGCTGGTCGGCCTGCCGGACACCGAGGTCAAGGAAGCGCGCGACCGGGTGCGCGCCGCGCTGCAGAATTCCGGTTTCGATTTTCCGAGCAAGCGCATCACCATCAATCTCGCGCCGGCCGACCTGCCCAAGGAGTCGGGCCGCTTCGATCTGCCGATCGCGCTCGGCATCCTCGCGGCTTCCGGCCAGATTCCGGGCAAGGCGCTGGGCGCC
>CAIXAY010000007.1 GCA_903917505.1 uncultured beta proteobacterium
ACCGACATGGCGTCCGCGATCTTCCGACGATCTTCGCTGAAAACCAGAGTGACCCTGTTCACACTGGTCATTTTCGTGATCGGCATCTGGTCGCTGGCGCTCTATGCCAGCCGGATGCTGCGCGAGGATATGCAGCACCTGCTGGGCGATCAGCAGTTCTCGACGGTGTCGTTCTTGGCCGGCGAGATCAATCACGAACTGGACGACCGGTTGCGACTGCTGGAAAGATCGGCCGCAGCAGTTTCCCCGGCCATTCTGGGCAATCCGGCGGCCTTGCAGGCACTCCTGGAAGATCGCCAGATTCTTCAGAGCCTGTTCAACGGGGGTGCCATCGCCTACGGAATCGATGGTACCGCCATTGCCGAAGTTCCGCTCTCGGTGGGACGGGTCGGCGTCAATTACATGCAAAGAGATTACCTGATCGGCTCGCTGAGCGAGGACAAGGCGACGATCGGACGGCCGGTCATGGGTCCCAAGCTGAAAGCCCCGGTGTTCGTCATGACGGTGCCCATTCATGATAGCCAGCGCAAGGTAATCGGTGCCCTGGGCGGGGTGGTCAACCTGGGCATGCCCAATTTCCTGGACCGGATTACGGAAAACCGCCAAGGCAAGACCGGCGGCTATCTGCTGATCGCACCTCAGTACCGGCTGGTCGTCACCGCTACGGACAAGAGCCGCATCATGGCAACGCTCCCTGCTCCCGGCGTCAACCCGGCGATCGACCGGTTCGTTCAGGGCTACGAGGGTTCTGAGATATTGGTCAATCCAGTCGGCGTGGAAGTACTGGCCTCGGCCAAGGCCGTTCCTGTCGCGGGTTGGCAGATAGTCGTCGCACTACCCAGCGCGGAAGCCTTTGCTCCGATCAAGGCAATGCAGCAACGCATGCTGCTGGCCACTTTGATCCTGACCCTGCTGGCGGGCGGTCTGACCTGGTGGATGTTAAAGCGCCAGCTCTCGCCGATGCTTACTGCCGCAAAGGCGCTGTCTACTCTGTCCGATACAAGCCAGCCTGCGCAACCCCTGCCCATCACCCGCGAGGATGAAATCGGTGACCTGATCGACGGCTTCAATCGCCTGCTCGAAACACTGGCGCAACGCGAAACCGCCCTGCGCGAGAGCGAGGCACGTTTCCGCGGCCTCACCGCGATGTCCTCAGATTTTTACTGGGAGAGCGACGCCGAGCATCGGCTCACTCAGCGCACCGAGAGCCAAAGGGAAGCGGCGGAATCGGTGTTCCGCGAAGCATCGTCCGTCGGCAAGCGCCGCTGGGAAATTCCCAATCTTTCGCCCGACGAGGCGGGCTGGCAGAAGCATCGCGAGATACTCGACGGGCATCTGCCGTTCCGCGATTTCGAGATTCTGCGGCTCAGGGTCAATGGCGCCCGACACCATATCTCGGTCAGCGGCGACCCCGTGTTCAATACCGCCGGCGAATTCACCGGTTACCGCGGCGTCGGTACGGACATCACCGAACGCAAGCAGATGGAAGACCAGGTGCGACAACTGGCCTTCTATGACCCG
>CAIXAY010000008.1 GCA_903917505.1 uncultured beta proteobacterium
AAGACCTTGCGCGCCGAATACTCGACGTTCTCGACGCTCGAGGCGAGACCGGCGCCGCCGTGATAACGCCGCAGCAGGCCCCGGTCACAGAGTTCATTGATGTCGCGGCGTATCGTTTGCGAAGTGACCTTGAAGCGCTTGGTCAATTCGTCGGTCGACAGGAAGCCGCTCTGCCTGGCCAGTTCCAGGATGTTCTGATGGCGCGGGCTCAAGTTCAATTGCGAAACCGTCTTTTTCATTATCGACTCCCAACGCTCATCCCGCCACAACCCGCCGCCCGGCTTGGCCGACCGCTCACACCAAGGCCACGGCACGCTCGGATTTTAACCGAGCTGCGCCCTTGCGGTAAGCGCGCGGGCAAATGTTCGTGTGCATGTTGACAAAAGAGGAGGCACACCCTAATGTTCGTTTAGGAATATTATATTTGTTAACGAAAGCCCATATATTCTATCCCGAAGAACAGAAAGCCGAAGAAAATGGACAGGGAAAGCAGGCTGACTTTACTCGCGCAGCAGGCGCCGTTTGACCTTCTGGTCATCGGCGGCGGGGCGACCGGCTGCGGCATTGCCGTCGATGCGGCCCGGCGCGGGCTGAAAGTCGCGCTGATCGAGAAGAACGATCTCGCCGAAGGCACCAGCAGCCGCAGCACGAAAATGGTCCATGGCGGCGTGCGCTACCTGGAGATGGCGGTCAAGAAATTCGATCGCGCGCAATACCACCTGGTCAGGGAAGCGCTGCACGAACGCGCGATCTTCCTCAAGGTCGCGCCCCACCTCGCCGAGCGGCTGCCCCTGGTGACGCCGCTTTACTCCTGGTGGGAAGTGCCCTACGTCTTCGCCGGCCTGTTGCTCTACGACCTGCTGGCCGGGCGTAAAGGACTGGGGCACAGTTACATCATCAGCCGCAAGGAAGCGCTGCGGCGTTTTCCGATGCTCAAGAGCGAAGGCCTGAAAGCCGGCGTCGTCTACTTCGACGGCCAGTTCAACGATGCGCGCATGGCGGTGACGCTGGCGCTGACCGCCGAAAAGCACGGCGCCCTCGTGGCCACGCACCTGGAGGCGCTGGCGCTCGAAAAGAACGATGGCAAGGCTTGCGGCGCGCGCGTGCGCGACACGATCAGCGGCGAGGAATTCACCATCAAGGCGCGCGGCGTGGTCAATGCCGCCGGGCCCTTCGTCGACCGCATCCGCCAGATAGACGACCCGTCGGCACCGCCGCTGCTCGAGGCGGCGGCCGGGATCCACATCGTGCTGTCCGGTTGCTACGTGCCGTCGCAGACGGGGATGTTGATCCCCAAGACCGAGGACGGCCGCGTGCTGTTCGTTCTGCCCTGGCAGGGGCACGCGCTGATCGGCACCACCGACAGCCCGTCTGAAATCGTCGATCACCCGCAAGCCAAGGAAGCGGAAATCGCTTACCTGCTGCGCCACATCAACAAGTATTTCGACATGTCGGTGACGCGCGGCGACGTCACCGCCGTCTGGTGCGGCCTGCGCCCGCTGATCCGAACCGACGGCGCGGCCAATACCGCGCAACTCGTGCGCGAGCATCTGCTCGAACTGAGCCCGTCCGGCCTGCTGTCGGTCGCCGGCGGCAAGTGGACCTCCTATCGCAAGATGGCGCAGGAAGCGGTCGACCGGGCGATCGAAGCGTATGGCCTCGAACCGGCGCGCGACTGTCAGACCGAGCGGGCGCCGCTGTTCGGCGCCGAGAATCTCGACCGCCTCGACGAGAAGATCCTGATCCGGCGTTACGGCCTCGACCTGGACATTGTGCATCATCTGCATTGCGCTTACGGCGATCAGGCCAAGCGGGTGGGCGAGATCTCCAAGGCCGGCCTCGGTTCGCGCCTGCATGCGGACCATCCCTACATCGAGGCCGAAGTCGTCTATGCCGCACGCCACGAATTCGCCGAGCGCGCCTGCGATGTGCTGACCCGGCGCCTGCCGCTGGCCCTGCTCAATACCGCCGCGGCGCGCCTGGCCTTGCCGCGGGTGATCGCGCTGATGGCCGACGAACTCGGCTGGAACCCCGAACGCTGCGGCCAGGAGTTGGAAATCGGCATGCAGCGCTTGAATGTTGCTATTTGAAAATGAGTTGTGCGCTTAATTGAAAATTTGCTGCCAGTTTCTGAATGCTTGACCTTGCCGAGTAGTAAACTCTCGGAATCAATAAAAGAACAACGAGTCCTGACGTAACAACTTTGCTCTAGCCGTCTCCCGGTCTGCCAATCGGCAGGCGCACGCTTATGTCTGGGCCGGCGAACCGTTTGCACCCGAAGCATCCGTTCAGCATTTTTTGATAACAATATTTCTTTAATGGAGGTTGTCATGAAACGAAGAATTCTTCTTCTGTCACTTCTTGCGATGCTCGGTGCCACCGTCGCTCCGAGCTTTGCGGCTGACAAGATCATCGTCAAGATCGCCGGCATGAAGCCCGAAGGCGAGCCGGAGACCGTCGGCATGAAGCTGTTCGCCAAGTACGTCATGGAAGCATCCAACGGCAAGTATGACGTCCGTGTTTTCCCGAACAGCCAGCTCGGCAAAGAAGACGCCTACATCGCGCAGACGCGCAAGGGCATCATCCAGATTTGCGCGACCGGCACGCAAACCTCGTCGCTGTTCCCGGCGATGGCCATGCTCGAGACGCCGATGCTCTATGACAGCCTCGAACATGCGCACCGGGCGATGAACGGCGAGACCTTCAAGCTGATCAACAAGGGCTTCCCCGAGAAATCCGGGCTGACCATGATGAACGCTTTCCCGCTCGGTTTCCGCCACTTCTATACCAAGAAGGAAATCAAGAGCATCGACGATCTGAAGGGCCTGCGCATGCGCGTGCCGAACATCCCGCTCTACGTCGAGTTCGCCAAGCAGCTCGGTCAAAGCGGCCAGCCGATGCCGTTCGCCGAAGTCCCGTCGGCCCTCGATCAGGGCACCATCGACGGCGGCGACAGCCCCTTCTCGGATATCACCGCGCTCAAGATGTATGAGATCACCAAGAACATCACGCTGTCCGGGCACATCCTCGTGATCCACTCGCTTTACATCAACAACGATTTTTTCAACGGCTTGCCGGCCGAAGACAAGAAGATCTTCACCGACGCCGCCAAGCGCTCGGCCGAGGACGTCTGGAAAATGGCCGCCGAGACCGAGAAGAAAGCCGTCGAAGAAATCACCAAGGGCGGCGGCAAGATCTCGACCCCGTCGCCGGAGTTCAAGGCCGCCCTGGTCAAGGCCGGCCAGGGCACGTGGAAGCTGTTCTACGACACGGTGCCGAACGCCAAGGAAATTCTCGACAGCGTCAAGCAGTACCAGTAGCCCGGTCCGGAATCGGCAAGGCGTCCCCCGCGCAGCGCGGGGGACCTCCGTTCAAGCGCGATCAGAAAGCCGCCTCGATGCAGGCGGCGCGGTCAAAAATTTGCCAATGCATGGCGCATTGGCTTACGTGGTCCATGAGGGAATAGAAATGATTTATACGCCAGGGGGAACGAGATGAGCGAACTGATGCCGGATAAAGAGCAGAGCAACGAGACACCCGCGGAATTGGCTTTTCAGGTTTTCTGTGCCGCGGTGTTCCTGGGCATGATCGGCATGGTCTTCGGTAACGCGATGAAGCCGGTATCGACCGGGCCGGCGGCGAAAGCGCGGCTTTTCGCCACACG
>CAIXAY010000009.1 GCA_903917505.1 uncultured beta proteobacterium
ACGGCAATCGACCTCGCCGCGACGATGAACCGGGCCGTAGCGGCCCACCAGAACGCACAGCTCGACCAGGCCGAAACTCTCTACCGCTCGGTGCTGGCGGCGGACGGCCGGCACTTCGACGCGCTGCACATGCTCGGTGTCCTCGAGGCCCAGCGCGGCCGGTTCGAGGACGGCCGCAGATTGATCGCCCAGGCGTTGGAAACCAATCCGCAATCGGGCGAAGCCCACTGCAATCTCGCCCGCGTGCTCAAGGAACTGGGCCGGCGCGAAGAGGCGCTTGCCAGCTTCGACAAGGCGCTCGCCATCAACCCGGCTCTGTTCGTCGCCTTGAGCAATCGCGGTGCGTTGCTGCGCGAACTGGGGCGCCGCGAGGAGGCGCTGACCAACTATGATCGCGCGCTGAAGCTGGCGCCGAACAATATCGACATACTGTTCAACCGCGGCAACGTGCTCATCGATCTTCGCCGTCCCGCCGAGGCGCTGGCGGCCTTCGACACCGCGCTCGCTCGCAAGGCGGACTATGTCGATGCCAAATTCGGGCGCGCCAATGCGCTCACGGATCTGGGCCGCCAGGACGAGGCGCTGGAAGCCTACAATGCCGTCGTGGCCGCCCGGCCGAACCATCCTCTCGCCTACAAGAACCGCGGCCATCTGCTGATGGAGCGTGGCCTGTATCGCCATGCGGCCGCCGATTTCGCCACCGCGCTGCAACTCGACGGCGCCAGCGACTATGTGCTGGGAAGCTTTATCTACAGCCGCATCAGCGTCGGCGACTGGGCCGGGCTCGATGAAGCGCGGGCGAGCCTGCGCACGGACGTGCGCGTCGGCCGCAAGGCGTCGGTGCCGTTGGTCATGCTGGCGGCGAGCCCGTCGCCGGAGGATCAGCTGGTTTGCGCACGGACATTCGTCGCCGACCGATATCCGCCGGCTGGGGCGCTGCCGGCGCGCAGCGCGAAGGCCCACGACAAGATCCGCCTGGCCTATGTTTCGGCCGACTTGCGCGATCACGCGGTCGCCTTCCTGACGGCGGGCATGTTCGAGCAGCACGATCGGACGCGGTTCGAGACGACGGCGATTTCCTTATTCGCGGAGCAGCCTGGCGCGATGCTCGAGCGCCTGAAGGGAGCATTCGATCGCTTCGTCACCGTCGCCGACAAGAGCGATTTCGAGGTCGTCGCCCTCATGCGCGAGCTGGATATCGATATTGCGGTCGACCTGATGGGCCATACGCGCCACGCCCGTCCCGACATTTTCGCGCGGCGGCCGGCGCCGATCCAGGTGAACTATCTGGGTTATCCCGGCACGACCGGGGCGGGCTACATCGACTACGTCATTGCCGATCGCTTCGTGGTTCCGGACGCGGCGAGGAGATTCTATTCCGAAAGCGTCGTCTATCTGCCCGACACGTTCCAGGCCAACGATTCGAAGCGCCGCGCCGCGGAGCGCACGCCGTCACGCGCGGAACTGGGATTGCCGGACCAGGGCTTGGTCTTTTGCGCGTTCAACGGCAGCTACAAGATCAATCCCGAGATGTTCGCGGTGTGGATCAGCCTGCTGCAACAGGTGCAAGGCTCGGTCCTGTGGCTGGTCGAGAGCAACGATATGATCGCCGAAAGCCTGCGCCGGGAGGCAGCGGCGCGCGGCCTCGATCCGCAACGGCTCGTATTCGCCCGGCCGGCGCCTTACGCGGACTATCTTGCCCGCTACCGCGTCGCCGAT
>CAIXAY010000010.1 GCA_903917505.1 uncultured beta proteobacterium
AAAAACTCAGGCATCGACAACCCCGACTGAAACTGGATTCGATTCATCGCCACAATTCCGTCCTCCCACATGTTGAGGAGTACAGGCTACGACCCGGCAGGCTCGCCACATGCGCCTGGCTGACCATTGTTGCTAATCAGGACTAATTATGACGCATCTTGTCCTATGCGTATCGCTCTGGTTATGTCTTTGTCATTTTCGGCCAGTGATCCGTTGAACCAGGATCATTTTCTGACAAGGAGATTCAAATGCAATTGAGCCATACCATAGGATTTATTGTCGCCAGCGTCTTCGGTCTGGTCGTCAACACCGGCGTGCAGGCGCAGGAAATCCAGGAGCGCAACATCAAGTTCGGGCATCTGAACAATACCGATCACCCGGTCAGCCTGGGCGTGAAAAAATTTGCCGAATTGCTCGCCGCGAAGAGCGGTGGCAAGCTAAAAGTGAAGGAATATCCTGCCTCGCAGCTTGGCAGCGACATGCAGCAGCAGGATGCGTTACGCAGCGGAACCCAGGAAATGGCGGCGCCGGCGACGACTTCTCTGGTTAGCATCGTGAAGGAATTCGGACTGCTCGACTTTCCGTTTTCCGTGACCAATTACGCGCAAGCCGATTTCATGCGCGACGGACCGCTGGGCCAGGCCCTCGGCGCCAAACTGCCGGAAAAAGGCATGATCTCCCTCGGTTACTGGGACCTGGGCTTTCGCAATGTAACCAATAGCAAGCGACCGATCACGCGGGCCGAAGATCTCGACGGGCTGAAGATTCGCGTCATTCCCAACGATGTCTTCGTGCAGACATTCAAGGCGTTCAAATCGGTTCCGATCCCGATGCCTTTTGCCGAAGTCTATGTCGCCATGGAAACCAACCTGATCGACGGCCAGGAGAATCCGCTTTCCGTAATTTACTCGAACAAATTCTACAAAGTGCAGAAGTACGTCAGCGCGACCAACCACGTCTATGGCGCCAACATCCTGCTGGTCAGCAAGATATTTTGGGACAAGCTCTCGCCGACGGAAAAGAAAATCATGCAGGAAGCGGCAAAGGAAGCCATCGACTATGAGCGCACGGTGAGCCGTGACGCCGCGAAGAAATCGGCCGCCGACCTGCAGGCGGGTGGCATGCAATACAATGAACTGGCACCCGCCGAACTGGCCAGAATGGCCGCAATCGCCAAGCCGGTGACCGACGGCTTCGCTTCCAGCTACGACCCGGCGATCATGAAGATCTACAACGAGGAATCGGCAAAAGCCCACAAACTTTAGCACGCCGACGGTCTGACAGCGTCGTCGCGCAAGGGCCCTCTCTCGGCATGAGCGGCCGCTTTCCGCTGTCATGCGCCATCATTCCGGTTGTCGTTGGCGAGCTTTTCCAGCAGACTTTGCGTTTTGCCTGCTGAAGAACTCCGTCATGCTGCTGCGCATCCTCGGTATCGTCTTTCCGATCTTCATTATCGTGCTGATCGGTTACCTCTACGGTCGCCGGCACAATCCTGAAATGACGGTCGCCAACACGCTCAACATGGAGATTTTCCTCCCGGCGCTGATTTTCTCGGCGCTCGCCGGCAAGAGTTTCAACCTCGCCGCGAACCTGCCGATCACCCTGGGCGCGCTGCCGGTCATTCTCGGTTCCGGGTTGCTGGCCTGGCCGCTCGCGCGCCTTTTCGGCTACGACCCCAAGACCCTGGTCCCGCCGGTGATGTTCAATAACTCCGGCAACATGGGAATACCGCTGCTGCTGCTGACTTTCGGCGATCAGGCGCTCGGTGCAGCGGTGATCTTCCTGCTGCTCAGCACCCTGCTGCAGTTCCTCATCATTCCCTGGCTCATCAACGGCCGCCTGCGGCCCGGCACGCTCTGGCGCGAGCCTTTCGTCGTCGCGGCGCTGCTCGGCGTCGTCGTCAGCCTGGGCGAAGTCACGGTGTGGGCGCCGCTGATGACCGCGGCGCGCATTCTTGGCGACATCTCGCTCGGCCTGATGGTCTTCTCGCTCGGCGTGCGCCTCTCCAGCACCCCGATGAACGCCTGGAAAATCGGCACGGTGGGCGCCATCGCCACGCCGCTCACCGGCATGCTGATCGCCTGGGGCTACGGCGCGCTGGTCGGGCTCAAGCCGCTCGACCAGGATATGCTTTTCATTTTCGGGGCGCTGCCGCCGGCGGTCACCAACTTCATCTTCGCCGAGCGCTACAGGCAGGAGCCGGACAAGGTCGCCTCGATCGTCATGATCGGCAACGCCGCGGCCGTGCTCTTCGTACCGCTGGCCTTGGCCCTGCGGCTTTGACGGCGGGGCTAAACAACTTCGCGATAGGCGTGCGCCTGTTCGCGCAGCCAGTGGCAGAAGGTCTGCAGCGACGCCGAACCGACCTTGTTCTCGGGGTAGACGAGGTAATAGCTGCGCTGACTGTGCAAGACCGTCGCGCACGGAACCACCAGGTCGCCCGAGGCGATCTCGCTCAGCACGAAGAAGCGCGGCACCAGCGCCACGCCGAGTTTGGCGAGCGCCGCCTCGACGAGCATCGCGAACAATTCGTAGCGCGCACCGCCCATGGCGTTGACGTTGGCGAGTCCGGCCGCGGCGAACCACTCGCGCCAGGCATCCGGCCGCGCCGATTGATGCAGCAGCGGCAGGCGCTCGAGTTCTTCGGGCGCGATCGGCGCGCCATTTTTGAGCAATGCCGGGCTGCACACCGGCACCATGTCCTCGCCGAAAAGGTAGTCGGCAATAGCCCCCGGCCACACCGGGTCGCCGTAATGAATCGCCGCATCGAAAGCCGTATCGTTGAACATGAACGGTTCGGCGCGGGTGGTCAGATCCAGCGTGATTCCCGGATGCATGGTATGAAAATTTCCGAGGCGCGGAATCAGCCAGCGTGTGGCAAAGGTCGGAATGACCGCGAGTTCGAGCACGCCGCCGGCGCCGCGATGGGCCATCAGCGACAGCGTGTCATGCTCGATGCGCTTGAGGTTTTCCCTGACCTGCCGGGCGTAGATCTGCCCGGCTTCGGAGAGCGTGACGCGCTTCTTGATGCGATTGAACAACTGCACCTCGAGGGTGCTCTCCAGGGCCGCAATCTGTCGGCAGACGGCGCTTTGCGTCAGGGACAGTTCTTCCGCGGCGCGCGTGAAGCTCTGGTGCCGCGCCGCTGTCTCGAAAGCAATAAGAAGTTCAGTGCCGGGTATTTTCCTGCGCATTGATGTCATTCCGTAATTGCACAATGTAGTGACTATACAGCGTTTGCCGCTTCAACAGAACCCGGCAACAATCGCGCGGTACGGGGACGCCGCCAGAACCAAAAAAATTGGCGTTTACCGCTGTGCGCCAACTTGGTGTCCAATGCGCCCGATGCGCGATTGATCCCGGTGTTGGGGGTGTCCCGTCGATTGACCCGGCGCCTGTTTCTATGCCAGGAGGATAAGCAGGAAAAAGACGGCGGAGCGGAGAACTTCGCCGGCAGGTTCAGGGTAATCGCAAACGGGGCTCAGGACAGGTTATGATTCGCGCTCCCGCATTTTTAGGCATCTGGTTTCCCGCCGCGGCGCGCGACCAAATACCTAAGAATTTTTTATTATCAGGTGATTGAAATGGATACGAACGCTCAACTCGATCGGCTCTTGGAACGCCAGGCAGTAGCCTCTCTCGGCGGAGGCCAGGACCGGATAGACAAGCAACACGCACAAGGCCGCCTGACGGCACGCGAGCGCATCGCCTTGCTGCTCGACCCGGATTCCTTCGAAGAATTCGACATGTTCAAGATTCACCGCTGCCGCGATTTCGGCATGGAGGACGTGGTCATCCAGGGCGACGGCGTGGTGACCGGCCACGGCACGATAGGCGGCAGGATCGTCTACGTCTATGCGCAGGACTTCACGGTGTTCGGCGGCTCGCTGTCCGAAACCCTCGCCGAAAAGATTTGCAAGATCATGGATCTTGCAATGAAGAACGGCGCGCCGGTGATCGGGCTCAACGATTCGGGCGGCGCGCGCATTCAGGAAGGCATCGAGAGCCTGGCCGGTTATTCCGAGATCTTCCTGCGCAATGTCATGGCCTCGGGCGTCGTGCCGCAGATTTCGGCGATTCTCGGACCCTGCGCCGGCGGCGCCGTGTATTCGCCCGCGCTCACCGACTTCGTGATCATGGAGCGGCTCAATTCGTACATGTTCCTGACCGGCCCCAAGGTCGTCAAGTCGGTGACCCACGAAGTGGTGACCGTCGAGGAACTCGGCGGCGCCGACATGCACTCATCGCAAAGCGGCATTTCGGATTACGCCGCGGAGTCGACGGTCGACGCCATTCATTACATCAAGCGCCTGCTGTCCTTCCTGCCGCAGAACAATTACGAGAGCGCGCCGGTCCTGCCGTGT
>CAIXAY010000011.1 GCA_903917505.1 uncultured beta proteobacterium
CATTGGTGAGGCCGGCCAGAATCGTCGCCGGCGCACTTGCACGCGCCGTATCGCTGACATCATGGAGCCGTACCGAATGGCCGGCCCGGGCAAAAACCGTCGCCCAGGCACATCCGATCAATCCGGCACCGATCACCGCAATTCTTTCCATTACTCATCTCCAGGAATCAATCGATTTGAAGCCAGGCCGAAGCGCGTCGGCACCGGCAATCGCAGTGCGAGCGCGCGGGACAGCGATCACCAGTCGTCGATCGCGCCGTCCGCCCGGAAGCTCTCGTGGATCTTGCCGAGCACCGGCTGGGAAAAAATCGCCTCGTTGGGTGCGCCGCCGAGGCCGACGCCTTGCGGCAGACCGCAGCAGCCGTCGTCGCCGATCTCGACCAGCGGTCCCCCGATGCGCGCAAATTCCTCGTGAAAATCATGCCGATGTTCGAGCATCCCGAACATCTGCGCGCTCGCCGCCAGATGCAGGCTGGCGAGCACCTGCAGCGGACCATTCGGGTTGTGCGGACAGAAGGCGACGCCGTAAGCCTCGGCAAGCGCAGCGATTTTCCACAGCTCCGAAATGCCGCCGGCGTTGGAGACGTCGGGCTGCAGGATGCCGGCGAGCTGCTGGCCCAGGATCGGCAGGTAGCCCCAGCGCGTAAACAGGCGCTCGCCGACCGCGATCGGAATCGTGAAGCGCTCGACGCAGCGTCTTAACTCCTGCGGCGCTTCGGCCGGCACCGGCTCCTCGATCCACAGCGGTGCCGTATGCCGGATGGCCGCCTCGATGACGACGGCCGCGGAAGCCGTGAGCTTGCCGTGAAAATCGACCGAGAAATCGAGGTTGCCGAGTTCGTCGCGAACCGCTTCGCACGAAGCGACGACCTTCTTCACCGCGGCCACGTCGACGACCGAGCCGATCGGCGGCAAGGGATAGATCTTGACGGCCTTGTAGCCGAGCGCCATGGCCTCGCGCACGCGCCTGCGAAATTCCTGCGGGTCTTCCGAGAGGCCGCAGTTCGCGTAGAGCTTGATGCGCGTGCGCACCGCCCCGCCCAGGAGCTTGTAGATCGGCAGCTGGCTGATCTTGCCGCGAATGTCCCAGAGGGCGACATCGACCCCCGACAATGAACTCGTCAGAATCGGGCCGCCGCGCCAATAGCTGTGCCGGTAGCCGCGTTGCCAGCACCACTCGGTATCGGTCGGATCGGCGCCGACCAGCAGGCGTTCGAGGTCGAGCACGGCGCCGGAGACGCCGTGCGGTTTGCCGGGCAGCGAACATTCACCGTAGCCGACGATGCCCGCATCGGTTTCAACTTTGACGAAGCAGAGGTCGCTGACCGGCCCTTGCACGGTATACGGTTTGATCGAGACGATTTTCATTAAGCCCCCCACCCGATGGGCCGCGGCGCGTGCCCGTCCACTAACGAAAAGGGCCGGCACGCGTGCGCCGGCCACTGCGTCGGGAGTTTTCAGAACTCCACTTTCTGGTTTCACAATCGCCGACAACGTTAACACAGTTGTATGTCAAGTAACAAATTCTCGTATGCTGCGCATTTCGTGTCGGTGACGACGAATTTTTTCCGTCAGTCCGCCGTTTCAGGGAAGAGCATGGACCTCGCACTTCGCATCGTCGGCATCGTCACGCCGGTGTTGATCATTTCGGCCATCGGTTACCTCTATGGCCGCTTTCGCCGGCCGGACATGACCTGGATCAACCGCCTGTGCACCGACCTTCTCTATCCGCTGCTGATTTTCACTGCGATGGCCTCGCGCGATTTTCACATTCTCGATTTTCTGCCGCTGATCTTCGGCTGTGTGGTCGTCATGCTCGGCTCGGGACTCATCGCCCGCGCGGTGGCCGCGCTGCTCGGCTATAACCCGCACGCCTTCGTTCCGTCGATGATGTTCGCCAATGTCGCCAACATGGGTTTGCCGCTGGCGCTGTTCGCCTTCGGCCCGGCCATGCTGCCCGCCGCGGTCGCGCTGTTCATGATCTGCACGATCTTGCACTTCACCCTGGGGATTCGCATCTGCGCACCGAAAGCCAGCCTGCGCGGCATCCTGCGCGGACCGATGCTGTGGGCGGCGCTGCTCGGCGTGCTGACCAGCCTGCTCGGCCTGTCCTTGCCGCCATGGCTCGCGGCGAGCACCGGCATGCTCGGCGACGCGGCGATTCCGCTCGGCTTGTTCACGCTCGGCGTCGGCTTTTCGGGTTTCCACGTCGAGCGCTGGAGCATCGGCATCGTCGGCGCCTTGCTCCGTCCGATTGCCGGCCTGCTGATCGCCTGGCCGCTACTGATGCTGCTGCCGCTGACCGCGCCCATGCAAGGCATCTTGCTGCTCAACGCCGCTCTGCCGCCGGCGGTGATGAACTACATCCTTGCCGAACGCTATCAGCAGGACCCGGCGATGGTTTCCGCGATCGTCGTCGGCGGCAACATCGCCTCGATATTTTTTGTCCCGCTGGCCCTGTACTTCGCATTGTGAGCCGGCGACAGCTTGACGCACACGGCCGGCGCGTCGCGCGGCGGCCTGCAATCGCTTCCGCGTCGGAAGGGAGATTCATGTGACGTGGTATGCGGCCTACATCGGCCTCGGCTTGTTTACCGGTTTCTCGGCCGGCATGCTCGGCATCGGCGGCGGATTGGTGATGGTGCCGGCGCTGACCATGATGTTCGGCGCGCAAGCCGGATTCCCGCCGGGCGAAGTGCTGCACCAGGCGCTCGCCACGTCGATGGCGACCATCCTGTTCACCTCGCTGTCGAGCCTGCGCGCCCACCACAACCACCATGCCGTGTTGTGGAAAGTCGTCGCTCAGATCACGCCGGGCATCCTGCTCGGCACCCTGCTCGGCACCTTGTGTGCCGCCCGCGTACCGGCCAAGCCCTTGGGAATTTTCTTCACGGTGTTTATCTGTATCGCAACCTTGCAGATGCTGCTCGATTTCAAGCCTAAACCCTCTCGTGATCTTCCCGGAGCGGGCGGCGTATTTGCCGTCGGTACTGGCATCGGCGCGATCTCGGCCTTCGTCGCCATCGGCGGCGGCGCCTTTTCCGTTCCCGTCATGACCTGGTGCAATGTCAAAATCCCGAAGGCCATCGGCACCTCCGCGGCGATCGGCTTCCCGATCGCGCTCGGCGGGACGATCGGCTACATCTATAACGGCTGGGGACATGTGCCGCTGCCCGACTGGAGCCTCGGCTTTGTCTATTTGCCGGCGCTGGCCTGGATGGTTCCACCGAGCATGCTGATGGCCCCGCTCGGCGCCAAGCTGGCCCATAGTCTGCCGATCGCCACGGTCAAGCGCGTCTTCGCCTGCCTGCTCATCACGCTGGCCGCGAAGATGCTGTGGAAGCTCTTCAACTGAGCGCCAGCGCGCCATGGCGAAGCGCCTGCGCTGCCGGCTTTTCCTTGCCTTGGGCGGGTCGATAAAGTACCATTACGGGTTCAAAACCGGCTCGCCGCAAGGTCAGCACAGGATTTAGCCGCTTCCCGCTTGCCAGATTTTTCGGGCGGACCGACCGCCCAAACACATTTTTTGTCTTGTGAAAGGTTGTGTCATGTCTAACGAAACTATTGCCGCGCTGCTCGACTCGTCGAATCTCGACGCCTGGAAGAAACTCGCCACCAAGTCGGCCCCCGGCGGCGACGTTGAAAAGCTGAACTGGATCAGCCCCGAAGGCATCGTCGTCAAGTCGCTCTATACCAAGCAGGACCTCGCCGGCCTGCAATACACCGACACCCTGCCCGGCTGCGCGCCCTATGTGCGCGGGCCGCAGGCGACAATGTACGCCGTGCGCCCCTGGACCATCCGCCAGTACGCCGGCTTCTCCACCGCCGAAGCCTCCAACGCCTTTTACCGCAAGGCGCTCGCCGCCGGCGGCCAGGGCGTCTCGGTGGCTTTCGACCTGGCCACGCACCGCGGCTACGACTCGGATCATCCGCGCGTCACCGGCGACGTCGGCAAGGCCGGTGTGGCGATCGACTCGGTCGAGGACATGAAGATCCTGTTCGACGGCATCCCGCTTGAAAAAGTCTCGGTGTCGATGACGATGAACGGCGCCGTGCTGCCCATCCTCGCCGGCTACATCG
>CAIXAY010000012.1 GCA_903917505.1 uncultured beta proteobacterium
AGCTACCATGGGCGCCTCGCCCATGCATGAGATTCTGCATGAGTTGATGACCTATGAGGAGTTTGTCTACGCCTATTACGACAACCGCGAAGAACTGGAGCGCCTCGCTTCGCGCATGTCCGCCTACCACGATAAGGCAATCGAGGTGGCCATCAAGAGCCCGGCCGATTTCATCCATGTCGGGACCAACTACGACCTGCAGATTACCTGGCCCGGTTTCATGGCCGAACACGTCGCACCGCAACTCGCAGCGACGGCGCAAAGAATCCATGCCGCGGGCAAACTGCTGCTGACCCACACCGACGGGGAAAACGCGAACCTCCTGCCGTTCTTTGTCGCCGGGCATATCGACATCGCCGACTCCGTCTGTCCGGCGCCCCTGACGTCATTGACCCTCAAGCAGGTCCGCGATGCGTTCAGCGGTAGCGGCATTACCGTATGGGGCGGCGTCGCGTCGGTCGCCGTCCTGGAAAATTCGATGACCGACCGCGAATTCGACGCGTATCTTGATCAATTGTTGTTGGATATCGGCGATGGCGATCACCTTATCCTGAGCATCGCCGATACCGCGCCGCCCGACATGAAATTTTCAAGACTGGAGCGCATTGCCAAGCTGGCGAAAGAATTCGGACCGGTACGGCCTAGCGCCTGAGCGTTGCCCCGAAGCGCAAGAAAATCAAAAAAACTCAGGAGTCCTAGCATATCGACCGCGCCATTCGGTAGCATCAATTCGTTACTAGTCCACTCGCAGATCATCATCAATATACAGGGGGCACTATGGAACAAAAAGAAAGAGCAAAACGGGCAGCCCTAGCCGCATTGGTTGGAACCGTTCTAGAAAGAACGAGAAGATCTGGCACGCTGACTTCTTGCTGAACATACGGGCTTAAGACCATGCCATGCCAGGCACTGTCGGAACCTCTGTCAGAGACTTCCCGCCATCAATTTGAAAGCGTGGATGGATGATTACCCGATTGCATGGTCTTGCCGGGCAGACGCTGCTTGAAGTTGTTCGCGGTTCAAGCCATCAATTGCGTGCGCCCTGCGCCGGGCGTGGCACCTGCGGCAAATGTCGTGTCCTGGTCAACGCCACGTCCGATGGCGTGTTCCTGGACACGCCGTCGTCGATCGAACTGGAACAGCTCACATCGGGCGAGGCATCACGCGGCGTCCGTCTGGCCTGCCTGGCGCGCTTCCAGCGGACAGGCGAAGTGGCTGTTGAACTGGGCGACGACGGTATCGCCATTCCGATTGAACAACTTTCCGTAAGCGTCGACCCGGCCGTCCAAAATGCCGCGATTAAATCCGGTCGGCCGCTGCGGGTCGCCATCGATATCGGCACGACCACGCTGGCGGTCTGTCTCGTCGATATGCTCGCCAATTCCGTTCTGTCCGTCCGGACCGAGGCCAATGCCCAGAAGAGCTGGGGGTCTGACGTGGTGTCCCGAATTCAGTCCGTCGCAGATGACGCAGGCGCTCTGGCCGCCATGCAAAAAACCATCGTGCATCAGCTTGATCGCTTGATTCATGAACAATTGAACGCGCATGGGCGCCGAGCCGATGAACTCAGCCAAGTGGCGGTGGCCGGGAATACCACCATGCTGCATTTGCTGGTCGGTGCCGATCCTTCGGGAATGGCCCGCCTCCCGTTTCGACCGGTTTTTCTCGAGTCGCGCTGCGTGCCGACAGGTGAGTGCGGGTTCAGACTCCCTTCGACCTGCCAACTCGTTCTCTTGCCCGCCGTCTCTTCCTTCATCGGCGCGGACATTTCGGCCGGTGTTCTGGCAACCGGACTGCATCGTTCGGAAGGAATGGAACTCCTGCTTGACATCGGGACCAACGGCGAAATGGTGTTGGGCAATGCACAGGGCATGTTTGCCACCGCGACGGCGGCAGGTCCCGCCTTCGAAGGCGCGCAAATCAGCCATGGCTGCCCGGGTATCGCCGGAGCCCTCGACCACGCCGGTTCGGGAGCAGAAGGTTTTTGGTACACCACGATCAAGGACGCACCGCTAAGAGGCATCTGCGGCTCCGGTCTGCTTGACCTGATCGCCTGGCTGCGTCGCCGCGGCTTGATGAATGAAACAGGCTACCTGGATCTTCCTGACGGCGAGAAAGTCTTCCGTCCTGATCCGGATCTTCCGATCGGACTGAATCAGCGCGATATCCGCCACTTGCAACTGGCCAAAGGGGCCATCGCCGCGGGCATCACCGTGCTGTGCAAGCGTGCCGGCATCGCGCTGGGCGACATCACGCGTGTTCACCTTGCGGGTGGATTTGGCTACTTCATGAGACCGGATTCAGCACTGGACATCGGCCTCTTGCCGCCTGAGTTGCACGGGAAGGTAAGGGCCGTGGGAAACACCGCTCTAAAAGGGACATTGCTCGCGCTTTCCGGTGCTGCGGGGATTGATCAATGCACCCGTATTGCCGCCGCCATAAGAACCGTGGACCTCGCCACGGATCAAGCGTTTCAGGATATTTTCGCAGACTGCATGCTTTTTCCCGCCGATGAAGAATTGGCGCTTCTTTCGAATTGAGTCATGGCACTATTGCAAGTGAAGCTTTGATTTCCAATCGGACCCAGCATGACTCAGCCTCTGCCACGTTACCGACTTATCGCCTGCGAAGTAATGTTCCGCGAGTGCGCTGCAGCCATGGCCAACTGCAAGGCGATCGTCGATCCCGAATTCCTGCCGAAAGGCCTGCATGATATCGGCGAGGCAGGCATGTGCAGCCGCATCCAGTCGGCCATCGATGCCACGGACCCGACGTCTTATGACGCCATCCTGTTGGCGTACGGCCTGTGCAACAACGGCGTACGCGGGCTGCACGCCACGCGGCCACTGGTCTTGCCGCGCGCGCACGACTGCATCACGCTGCTCTTGGGTTCGCGGCATCGCTACGCCGAATATTTTGCGGCCAACCCCGGGACCTACTACAAGTCGCCCGGCTGGATCGAGCGCAACACCGATCCCAACGACAGCCCGGCCAGCATCCCGGCCCGGCTTGGTCTGCTCCGCGACCGGGCGGCACTGGCTGCACAGTACGGCGAGGATAATGCCGATTTTCTCATGGAGACGATGGGCGACTGGCTGCAGAACTACCGCAAGCTGGCCTTCATCGATACCGGTGTCGGCGACACGGCCGGTTACCTCGACTTTTCCACGAGCTTCGCCGGCGACAAGGGGTGGGAAATGGAACGGGTTTCCGGGAGTCTCGCTTTGATCGAAAGACTGCTGTCGGGGGACTGGCCGGACGAAGATTTTCTGGTATTGGCGCCCGGTGACCGGATCGATGCAAGCTGGGACGAGCGGATTGTCTGCCCGCTCAAAAAGAATCCCGATCAAAACGGCAATGGCTGAACCCTTGGGTTCAAAATGCATTGGCCGTTGAGCGATTTTCATTCCATCCCGTGGGGCTCTTGCACCTAAGTCATGTGTCCTCTGTCCGCCAATTGTCCTGTGCCCGATAATGCAGAGTTGCTTCGTGTGCTCAGCGAAGCGGATTTTGCCAGTCTGGCCCAGGAATATCGTCGACGAACCGGCTTCCCGCTCGCGGCGATCGATACCGCCGGCAAATGGATCGGCCGGAAAACGCGCTCGTCCGCGCACGATGCGGCGAAGCAGCGTGAACGTGCCCAGGCGCTGAGCGAGTCCCTGCGCTGGGGCGAGCCCAGCGTGATCTGCGACAGTCAGGGACACGTCTTGTGGGCGGTGCCCGTCATGCGCAACCAGGACGTGCTCGGCGGCCTGCTGGTTCTCGGTGGCGAGTTGCGCCGTCCGCTAGTGGCCGGCAGCCTTGACCTGCGTATCGGAGCCGCCTGCCGTGAACTGCTGCAACTGGCGATCGACCGCAACCTCACAAACGTGACCCTGCTTGCCCAGCAGCGTGCGCTCGCCCGCCGCGAACGGGAGAAGGCAGAGGCGATGCATTCGCTCAAGGACGGCCTGCTCGACGATATTCGCAGCATTTATCTGATGGAGGAACCCGCACTCCTTGCGGCGATTCGGCGCGGCGAAAAAGCCGAGGCGCGCAAAGTCATCAACCGCGTGCTGACCGCGATCTACATGCTCGGCCAGTCGCGCACCGAGTTGTTGAAGAGCCTGTCGCTCGAGTTGGTGGTGATCATGGCGCGGGCCGCCGTCCAGGCGGGCGGCGAACCGGAAAACATTCTTGGCCTTAACTACCGCTCGCTTACCGAACTGGCCAAGATCAACGATCACGAGGCGCTGGCAGCGTGGCTCTGCGAGATGCTCGAACAATTGATTGACGCGATTGGCGCGAACACGAAGAATCCGAACTCCGTGCAATTGGTGCGGGCGCTGCAATACATGGAAGAACATTTCTCCAAGGACGTCAGCCGCGAGGAAGTTGCGCGTGCCGCCGGGCTGTCGTCGAGTCATTTTTCACGCCTGATACGGCTCAAGACGGGATGGTCTTTCACCGAGTGTCTGGCCCGCGTGCGTGTCGAACATGCCTGCCAATCGCTGGTTCACACCCAGGCGAGCCTGGCCGAAGTCGCGCTGGCTTGTGGCTTTGGCGACCAGAGTTACTTTTCGCGGGTATTCCGCAAGCAGATGGGGGAGACGCCGGGAGATTATCGGCGACGACGTCTGACGGAATCGGTATCGGCAAGCGCACAAAAATCCCAAAAAAAAGTACAGGAGTCCTAGCAAAGCGACAGCGCCATTGGTTAGGATGAAAACTGTTCACTATCCACTCGAGAGATATCATGACCACACTACAAGAACTCGCCATGGCTGTTTCTTCCGGGAACCGGAAAGCGGCGAAGGCGCTGACCATCCAGGCACTTGACGAAGGCCTGAGCCCGGGTGACCTCGTTGATCTTGCGCTGGTGCCGGCAATGGCCGCAGTCGGTGAGCGATTCAAGAACAACGAGATTTTCGTACCGGAAATGCTGATCGCGGCCCGCGCCATGAAAGAATCCATGACCGTTCTCGAGCCGCGGCTCCTGGCCGCCGGCATCGCCCCGAAATATACTGCCGTCATCGGAACGGTCGAGGGGGATTTGCATGACATTGGCAAGAACCTCGTTTCCGTGATGTGGAAGGGCGCCAACGTGCAGGTGATCGACCTCGGCACCAACGTGCCCGCAGCGAAATTCGTCGAAGCCATCAGGGAACATAAACCGCAAATTGTGGGCTTGTCGGCGCTGCTGACGACGACCATGCCGGCTCTCGGCGAGACGGTGCGCGTGATCCGCGCCAGCGACGCTCCGCCCGTCAAGATCATGATCGGCGGCGCGCCGATCAACCAGCATTACGCGAACGAAATCGGAGCCGACGGCTACGCGCCCGACGCGGGCACCGCGGTGGACAAGATTCTCACACTGCTCGGCGCGATTTAACGCCGTACATTCCCTGCGCAGGCGCTGCACAAGTCCTTTGCCAAAAGGGGCTTGCAAGCTTTCCCTGCGCCTCTGCAGACAGGATTGCCATGAAATACAATCGACTCGCCATCAATAATCCCGACGATCTTCTATTCGGCATCGCGCCAACGCCCCTTCTGACACGCCGCGGCTTGTCCATTGGCGGCGGCCTCGTTTATCCCGAACTCAACTTCACGCTGCCGCCGATGGAAGTCAAGACCTCGACGATGCACGCGGTGACGCAGCATTATCGCGACATCATCACCGATGCGCTGAAACGTGCCGCCGAGTTGCAGGCACCCGGCGTGGTGATTGAGTTCGAGACGGTGCCGCCCATGACCGCGACGCCTTCTTTCGGGCTGGAGATCGTGCAGATACTGCTGGATGGCATGGAGGAAGCGCACAAGCAGCATGGTTTGCGGTCGGTGCTGCGCATGACCCCCAATGACAACCGGGAATTTTCTCGTCCGCCGGTGATGCGTTCCGGGGAACACTGGGAGCGCATGCTCGAATTGTTTGACTCATCCGCTGCGGCGGGGGCCGAACTGCTGAGCATCGAGTCCGTCGGCGGCAAGGAGTTGCACGACGAGGCGCTGATGCAGTGCGATCTGGGTCAGGTCATTTTCTCGATTTGCACACTCGGCGTGCGCGACATGGAATTTCTCTGGAAGACCCTCGACGGAATCGCCAGGAGGCACGGCGTCGTGTGTGCGGGCGACACGGCCTGCGGCTTCGGCAACACCGCCATGGTTCTGGCCGAGCAGAAGATGATCCCGCGCGTCTTCGCCGCCGTCGTGCGCGCGATATCGGTCGTGCGCACCCTGGTCGCCTATGAATATGGTGCGATCGGACCGGGCAAGGATTGCGGCTACGAGAATCCCTTCCTCAAGGCAATCACCGGATATCCGATGTCGATGGAAGGCAAGACGTCGGCATGCGCGCATTTGAGTCCGCTGGGCAATATCGCGTCGGCCTATGCGGATCTCTGGTCCAATGAGTCGGTGCAGAACGTGCGCCTGCTCGGCGGTCCGGCGCCGACCGTGTACATGGAACAGCTGATTTATGACTGCCGATTGATGAATCGCGCACTCGCCGAAGGCCGGGAGTCGGCACTGACGCTTCGCCGCTGGTTGGTGGATTCGGATGCCACGCTCGATCCGCAGGCTTGGGTCCTCACACCGGAGAATGTGATCGCGATTTCCCGCGCGATCGTGTCAGAGCCTAACCACTATCTTGCCGGCATTGCGGCCGCACGGACGGCCATTGCCGCCCTGCGCTCCGGTCTTGCCACCGGCAACCTGCAGATTCCTCAGCGCGAAATCGGCTTCCTCGATCGGATGAGCGAACAACTCGACGACCTCCCGGATAACGAGGGCGATTTCATCGAGCAGCAGAAGGCGATTGTCGATCCGTCCAAATATCTGCCGTCGGAATACGGGATTTGAGAATATCCGGCGCGGCAGTTCCACCTCGCTGTTTGCTCGTCACCGGGCGGCCCGGCTCTGGCAAAACGCTTTGGCTGAAACGCTGGCTGGACAGCATGGCCGTCGGCACGCCGGAGGCGCGCTGCTCTGTTTTGAACGCCGAAGAGGGCAATACGCGGCTTGATCCTGCGGCGCTGGCGGCGGGACACGAGGTACGGCATATCCGCGTGCCGGCTTGCCTGTGTTGCATGGACTTCGGGATGTTGACCGAAGCAGCAAAGGAGAGTGTCGCATCCGGTTCGACCGACTGGCTGGCACTGGAAATCCCGTTGCTGCTGGTCGGGGGATTCTTGACCGCCCTGGAACGCGATTTGGGTTGGCCTCGTCAGCTCGTCGTATGCCGGCAGTCGAAGCCGGCGAATAGTGGCACCGGCGATCTGAAAGATTACCTTCTTAATACTTTGTGCGGGCGGGCGGTGGCCGTCATCGACGATGAGGTCTCTGCGCAAACCGCGTTGATCAGTGTACAGGCGGCAAGTCCGTGCCCGCCGCCGCGCCGCGTGTCAGCCGAACGATTAGAACTCAATTACGTTTCCACAAGGCCTCGACCCAAAGCGGAAGTCGCGAGACCGAGATAGCCGCCGTTCGACTCAGAGCCAGCTGGCACATGCCCGGGCACCTATGTGGTGCGTACATCGTCGGCAAAGAGAAGCTTGCCGCCTCTTAAGACCTTCCGTACACGTAGGGACAATCCATTACAAAGCAAGCACAGCCACCAATCCCTTCGCAGCGTTGCTTGGGATGTGGATTGCCTCAACTGGTGTTGCCGTGGAGAACGGACTGAGGCACGGTTGTTGCAACGGTAATGGGCAAATCGGCATGTGTGGCTGTTCCGCCACGCATATGGCCAAAGGCATAGTCATGCCAGAGGCTTTCGATTAAAGCATTTCCCGCGCCCGAATGGCGCACTGTATGGAGACGACCCATGAATATGGAAACTCTGCAACCTGAGCAAGCAAGAACCTTCCTTGAAAGTGTCAGCTACCTTGAGCCGATGCTCGACATGGGCGAAAAAGCGGTTCAGTTCGGCATTGACAATATTGGGCGCGAGTTCATTCTCATCGCTTCTCAAGTCAGCGATATAGTCAAACTGGGCTTCTATTAGCAATCTGGGAATGCCGGGCATGCTCGCCAATAATCCTCGCGGGACCCCGGTTGCTAGGGGCTGCGCCACCGCGAATAGCCACCAGCCCGCTTTCTAAGGGCAGTCACTCGGCCCGGAATCGAACCGAGTGACTGAGGTCGAAGCAAGATCAAATGCAACCTTGCCATGGACAAGTACGCTTTTATGGTTTGGCAAACTTCAGTACGAATTCGTCCTTGGGCTGTGCGGGCTCCGGCGTATTCTTATCGCGGGGGTCCATGGGGTTGCGCAGAAAGTCTCCGTGCTCGACGAGTTTGAAGCCTGCCGATTCGACTTCCTTTTGCAAGAATGACTCCTCAATCCTGTGCAGCGTTCCGGACTCGGAAATCCCCGTGCCGGGACGACCCGCATGGTCCGCGATGACATACAAGCCGCCCGACTTCAGACCAGCGAACACAGCGGCATTCATTCGCGAGCGGTCAATTCCCATGTGTCCCAGATCGTGATAATTGAACATCAGTGTTACCAAGTCGAGTTTTCCTGAAAGCTCCGGCGGGATAGGGTCTTCAAAGACGCGAACTACGGAATAGAGATTGGATAGAGAAGGGTTCTTGGCGCGTTCTGCCAACGCTTCTGCAGAGGTTCGGCGGGAGGGCGGTGGCGAACTTGCCGATGCCATGGTCGGCACTTGGGGTCCGGAATTTCCTTCTGGCGTCATTGCCGGTCGTGGAGGCGCACCAATGGCTCGCGGTGGCTGGCTTTGCCCATATGCACGGCCCGTGGGGCCTACCGCTCGTGCCAACAATTCAGTTGTGTACCCGCCACCGGCACTTAAGTCCAGGGCAATCATTCCTGGATGAATACCGATGAAGGCAAGCATTTGATCCGGCTTTCGCCGGAGGTCGTTGGTTCGATCAGCTTCGCTTCGATCTGGGCTGGCGATGATGCTGGCAATCTGATCTCGAGTCAGCGAGTTAAGCGCGCCTGCGCGATCCGAATCAGCCGCCGAGCCCGTGCTGCCGCAACCGCCCAAGCTCAAAACAGAGGCCATCATCGACAACACAAATGCGGATGCCGCCGCATGGTGCAACAACGCGACTTTGTTCGTGGAGAACTTCATTTTCATGGTGACCTCCTTCAATCATAAATAATATCGCGGTCCGGCGGCATACGCGGCACCACGTTGCGGCAACATCGTAAGTGAGGCAGAACTCAGGCCACCAACGGGCGGCACGCCTGGATTGGCTGCGGCGGTGCCGTGGGCGAGATCGAAAACCCCACCTGCGGCAAGTGGAACAATACCCCAGATCGACGCTTTAAGGCCTGATACCGCGACGGGAAGAAAGACCGCGAAAGCCACGCTCGCGATCGAAGCATCAACCGCTCCACATCGAACATCATTCCTGACAAAGCCTATTTCCGCATTTCTTTGCGGAAATCACGGATTCTGCAAATTGGCAAGTGAGCAATCGTGCACCGGCACTGACCGTCCTCAATGCCGAAGGCATCGTTACCCGCTCCGATTGACCCGAACTCCTTAATGGCGACTTTAGCCAGACCCTGAGACGATCGCCAAGGGCATCGAAACGCCCGGCGTAGCGAGACCGGCGGCTGGGCATCGGGAGTCGCGACGAGCAAGGATCCCTGTTCTCGAAACCGCTGGCCGGCAACGAATTCAAGGCATTCATCGTAAGTCGCTAGCGTGTGGTTGGTCTGCGAATCCAACAGGGCAAAAGGTCGAATGCCGCACAATTGATTTAAGATGCGTATTGCATCAGAATCTCGGCGAGAATCAGTTTCGCCGGCATTTCCAATAACAGTCAATCAAAAAAATTCGTGTTAAGAATCGGCTAGGAATTCTTTTGGGGCTAATGATGAAGAACTTAACAATCGGCCGGAGACTGATCGTGGTCTTCAGCGCAATTCTGGTTTTGTTTCTGTTAATCAGCGCGGTGACGGCCTGGAAGATGTCCCAGGTGAAATCGGCATCCCAGGCCATCGCCGACATCACTTTGCCCAAGACGCGGGCCTTGACGCGCTTGCAGGAAGAGTATTTCCAGATCCGCATCAAGACACGGAATATTATTATCCTGACTAATGATGCCGAGATGAAAAAAGAACAGGCGGATTATCTTGAGCACCAGAAGGAGTTCCTTGCTGCGATAACCGAGATTGAAAAGGTGTTTGCCCGCCAAAGCGACCTGAGCGATGAAGAACGCAAACTCCTGACCGATATCAAGAGCCTGTACGACGCGGCCATCCCCCCGCAGAACAAGGCCAACGAATTGGGTTTGCAAAACCGGACCGAAGAAGCGATGAGTTTCCTGCTCAAAGAGGCTCGGCCGAAGATGAAGGCGCTGGAAGGCGCGATCAAATCCTATGTTGCGTTTATCGAAAAACGACAAGTGCAGCGGATTGAAAAAGTGAATGATGATGTCGATAGCACCAGCCATACCACCTTGCTGATCAGCCTCGTCGCCGCCGTTCTGGCCGTGGTTTCCGGAGTGTTGCTGACGCGCAGCATATGTCGCCCGCTCGACAGGACGGTGAACGCCATGGAGCAGATTGCCGCGTACGACCTCAGTGTGCGTCTGCCGGTCAACAGTGGCAGCCGCAATGAACTGGACCGTTTGCAGGCGGCGACCATGCAGATGGTCGGAGAGCTGACGAAATTGCTGCAGAGTCTGCAACAACAGTCCCACCAGCTCTCCACGGCATCCACGGCATTGGCGGCAGCCGCCGGCGACGTTCGCCATGGCTCGGACCAGCAATCCGACGCGACGAGTTCGATGGCCGCCTCGCTGGAAGAGATGTCGACCAGCATCACGCACGTGTCGTCCTTGTCGGGCGATGCCAGCAATATCGCTTCGGAAGCCGGCAAAGGGGCCGACGAAGGCGCCCGGATTATCGGCTCGATGGCCACGGAGATCAATCACATTGCCAAAGCCATCCATGATGCGTCGGCCCAGGCCGATCACCTGGGGCGCGAGTCCGAGCGGATTTCAACGATTACCAACGTGATCAAGGACGTGGCAGGACAGACCAACCTGCTCGCCCTGAATGCGGCCATCGAAGCGGCAAGAGCCGGTGAAGCCGGTCGCGGCTTTGCCGTCGTGGCCGACGAAGTGCGGAAACTGGCCGAAAAGACAACGCAATCGGCAGTCGAGATTGCCGAGATGGTGGCGTCGATTCAGGACGGAACGAAGACGATGTCGGAACAGATGCATGCCTCCGTCACCAAGGTCCAGTCGGGCCTGGAATATGCCCAGCATGCCAGCACGGCGATCGCATCGATCAACAAGGAGGCCACGCAGGTGGTCGCGGTCAATGATGATGTCTCCGGGGCCTTGCGGGAGCAATCGGCAGCCAGTCAGGAAATTGCCGGGCGGGTCGAGACGATTGTCCACATGATCGAGGAGAATAACCAGAGCGTCGCAGCCGTTGCGCAAACGGCCGGTGAGCTTGAACAGTTGTCCGGAAAACTGAGCGGCGACATCGCGCGATTCAAGCTCGGATAACTGGCGCGGACTGAGGACTACGCGCTTATCCTGACGGATATGCAAATGCCGAAAGTCGATGGACTGGCGCACAACCGTCAGGTCTTTCTTGCACGGCGCATGCCCGGGAAAGCCCCTTGAATGTTTTTGGAATGCCAGTCGTCACCCCACCCAATTTCTAGGTGTCCTGCAGCAGGGTCAGTTCTTCGTTTGTATGTCGCAAGCGCATCGACAACAAGCTCGCGAGTCTTGTCACCAAGACGAGAGCGATCCGCTTGTGCCCCTCAACCAGATCGTTGAATCTTTCCAAAGAAAGCACAAACATGTCGCAGTCCCGCGTGGCGATGGCGTCATTGCTGCGCGGGCGATGGTCGAGAAAAGCCAGCCCACCGAGAAAATCGCCGCGGCCATAGGTTGCGATATGCTTGAGATTCCCGTATCGACCAATGCGACCCAGGACTTTCACTTCGCCCTTGCGTATCAGGTACAGCTCATTGCTGGGTTCGCCGCAGCAGAAGATTGTCTCTCCTGATTTCACTGAGCGTTTTTCAAGACACGCTTCCAGGTCGGCCAGCGTGTCCGGCTTGCTGCCCTTGAACAATTCGACTTCTTCCAATGCCAGAGGCGGCAGGCTGTCAAGCTGCTCATAAATTTGCTCATCCTCGCCAAGCAATCGTGCTTCGACCCACTCGATGGCGGCTTCCAGCGTTGGCATGAAAAACACCGTCCGACCATCGGACTCCAATCCGGCAAGCTCGAGCAATTCCCTTATGTTCTTCCCGCCCGGAAGGTGCTCGTGCACATTTGAAAGCAGCAAGGGGACGTTTCGCTCGGCAAGTGCGTCTCGCACCAAGGCAAGGATATGCGCAGCGGTCACGTCCACCGATTGAATTCGCTGCATGTCAAGAATCAGGAAGTCTGCTGACTGCACTTCCGACTCGAGCGTTTGATAAAGCTGTTGCGCGGTGCCAAAAAACAAGCTGCCTTGCAGCTCGAAAATGACGGCGGCGTGGCCCTTGGCCTCAAGCGTTCGCATTTCATTTTCGGGCCGATACCAGGTTGAAGATCGCTCGCCAACGTAGCTCTTTCGCCGAACGACGGCACCGCCCACCTGTTCGCGCAGAAAAAGTATGTTCGAGAGAAGCACACCGACGGCCGATGCCGCGATCAAGCCGACGGTTATCGCCACGGCGATAACCGCCACGACCACCGAAAAGTCGAGTACCGTCGAACGCGATTCAAGGAAACGCAGCGGCTTGAGATCAATCATGCGTATGCCGATCACGATCAATACGCCAGCCAGGGTTGCCAGCGGAATCCACGCGATGAAAGAGCCCAATAAGAGCACCACAAGCACCGTCAGCACGCCTTCGACCACGCCCGACAGGCGTGTTATTCCGCCACTCGACAGGTTGACCATGGTCGGCCCGGACGCTCCCGCGCCGGGCATGCCCCCGATCGCAGAAGCGACAATGTTGGCCAGTCCTTGTGCCGTCAGTTCACGATTCGGATCGTGACGTGTGCGGGTAATCTGGTCGAGCACGACGCAGGTCTTCAGCGTATCGATCGAGAGCAATGCCGCCAGCGTGATCGCACTGAGGACCAGCCCCCCCACTTGCGATAGTCGCAGTTCTCCAATCTGATGCCATCGGTCGGTAATCACGCCAAGGTATCCGTCGGCGGTTGCTCCTAAAGGCCCGATCACCAGCGTGTTGCCCGGCAGTTGCTGCATTGACGAATCGCCCGCTGCGATGGCCACGTAAGTCAGGGCGCCTGCGGCTATTCCAATGATCGTCGAAGGCACGTTCTTGACAAGTCTGCCGGACATGAACATCACGATGACCGTCACACTGCCAATGGCCAGTCCGCGCAAGTCCCACAAGTGCGGAGAAATCAGCGCCGTCAGCCAGCTCGTGCCGGCGGGTGCCCCGGTAAAGTTTTGCATCTGGCTGACGATGATGAGCAAGCCGACACTGGTTCCGAACCCCGTAACCACTGGATAGGGCAGGAACTTTATCAGACGGCCGATGCCGAGGAATCCAAGAAACATCTGGGTTGCACCGGTCAAGATCCCCAGCACCGTTAGCATCAGCACGATGTTGGTCGGTGCAACGCCCTGGCGCACCATCTCGATGGCAAAAGCGGACAACACCGCCGCAGCCGGCGCACAGGGCGCGCTGATGAGTCGATCCGTCCCGCCAAGCGTTGGCGCAATCAGTCCAAGCGCCATTGCTCCGAGGACTCCGGCCAAGGCACCAAAGGTCGCGTGCGCCGGCGACACCGCGAAATACACCGTGACGCCGAACGCAACGGATGAGGGCAGCGCGACCAACATCGCGGCGAGGCCACCCCAAAAATCTCCTGAATGGCGAATCCATGTGCCGGAAAAATGCCGCATGCCTTTCCCCCGATTTCTCCACTTATCCCTTTAGCGCATCTGTGGCTTCAACTTTCGTAACCATAGTCCGAATAGGATGCCGTTGAAAGCGGTCAGAGTAGCAAAGCCATTTGAGGTCTTTAGAAGCAGTCGGCACCGTGGAGCGGGTTTATCCACAACGCGCGGCCAAAGCACCGCCGGACAATCCGCTGATCAGGGCGAGCCCAGCGCAAAGAGCCGTTGCCTGGCCGAATTCCACCACTCGATTGACAAGGAGATCCCGCGCTGGTTGGGGAACGGGCGTAGGTCGGGAGCAGAGTACCGATCGGCAGGACCCGGATGGACGCAATCGCGTTGAAATGGAAACTCTGACCGGCAAAGAAACCCTTAACAGAAGTGACGGCTCGATTTTTCTGGCAGCGGCCATTCGTGATCCGAAAGACCCGCACCAACGCCGACGGGGGTGAATTCGCGCCGCGATCATCTCCGCGAGTCAGTTCGCAAATCTATTTCCAAGAACCAACTTCCCGACGGACTTTATTTGTCGACGTCCCCACGAAGCGCACGCAGGACACGAATAAATGCACAAGAGTTAAGAAATCCGTGTTGCGGAATATCCTGTCGCTTCTCTTCGTGCGCTTCGTGGTTCTTTCCCACTTTCAAACCACGTACAGGGCAATCGCCAGATAGTGCGCGGCACTGCCGCCGAGCACGAAGAGATGCCAGATGCCGTGCCAGTGCCGAAAGCGGCTGTCGTAGGCGTAGAAGACAATGCCGAAGGTATAGAGCAGGCCGCCGCTGGCCAGCCAGACGAAGCCGGCCAGCGCGATGTGATCGAGCAGTGGCTTGATCGCCACGACGACGACCCAGCCCATGACCGCGTAAATCACCAGCGACAGGATGCGCGCTTCGGAGCGCGGCTTGATTTCCTGCAGCATGCCCGCGGCCGCCAGCCCCCAGACCACGCCGAACAGCGACCAGCCCCAGGCGCCGCGCAGCGTGACCAGGCAGAACGGGGTATAGGAACCGGCGATCAGCAGGTAGATCGACATGTGGTCGAGCTTGCGCAGGATGACCTTGGCGCGTCCGCGCAGGCTGTGATAGAGCGTCGAGGCGCAATACAGGAGGAGCAGCGAAGCGCTGTAGATCGAGGCGCTGACGATCTTCCACGGGTCGCCTGTGGACGCGGCCAGGACGATCAGGATGACCGATCCGGTCACAGCCAGCACGGTGCCGACGAGGTGCGTCCAGGCGTTGAATCGTTCTCCGTAATACATCGTTAGCGCTTTCCCTTGTGCGCGCTCGGCGCCAATCGGTAAAAACAAAAATGATGCCGTCTCACGCTAGAATGCGATCATGACATTCAGGCAATTCATTGACATCGTTCCTCGATGACGCGTATGCGAGCCGGCTTCCTGTTCCTTGTCACTGCCAGCACTCTACCCCCTTCTTGCGGGTTGTGCGCCAACCCGCGCCGCCGCACACGAGCGCGAACAGAGTTCGGCCGCGCAAGCCTTGCCACCGGGGCCGCCGGATGAACGCGCTCGCCAGCCAGTTGGTCGCGCTGCTCGGCCAGAACTGGGAGATGATCGACGCCCTGTTCGTCGCCATCGGCCTCGTCGTCTACGTCGCCGCATCGCACAGCCTGCACCAGCGCCGCCACCCTTCGGCAGCGATCGCCTGGGTCGGCGGCATCCTGCTCGTCCCCTATCTGGCCTTGCCGCTCTATCTCGCTTTCGGCAGCCGCAAGGTGGTTCCGCCGCAGTTGGCGCACGGTGCGCGGCGGGTTCTGGTCGCTGCCTCGGCGACGCACGCCACGGCGGCGCGTGCGCAGCAGCTCGGCTACGCCATGGGCTTGCCCGAACCGGCACCCTACGCAGGACTCGCCATTCACGACGACGGGGCGCATGCGCTGCTTGCGCTGCGCCGTATCATCGCCGGCGCCCGCCACACGCTGGAAGTGTCGACCTTCGTCCTGGGCCGCGACGTGCTCGGCGACGAGATCGGCGAACTGCTCAAGCAGCGCGCGCGTGCCGGCGTCAGGGTCAGGCTGCTGATCGACGGCATCGGCATTTATCTCGGCGGCTATCCCGACATGAAAGGCTTCGCCCAGGCCGGCGTCGAGGTCGTCCGCTTCGTGCCGCCGTTCCGCTCGCCCAAGCGCGGCCGCACCAACCTGCGCAACCATCGCAAGATGGTCATCGCCGACGGCATGCATTTGTGGTGCGGCGGGCGCAATCTGGCGGCCGAATATTTCGCCGGCGATCCGCGCCCCATCATGCCGCGCACGGCCTGGCTCGATCTCACCTTCGATCTGGACGGTGAAGTTGCCGGGCAGGCGCAGCAGCAGTTCGAACAGGACTGGGCCTTCGCCACCGAGCAGCCGGCGCCCGAAGCGGCAGCTGCCCGGCCGGTGCCGCCTGAACCCGGGCCGCTCGCGCAGCTCGTGGCGAGCGGCCCGGACAAGCCCGACGACACGATACTCACCCTGCTGGTTTCAGGCTGCTTCACCTCGCAAAAGCGGATCCTCGCGGTGACGCCTTATTTCGTTCCCGACCCGGCCCTGCTGGCCGCGCTGATGCTGGCCGCGCGGCGCGGCATCGACGTCGATCTGGTGATGCCGGCGCAATCGAACCACCGGCTCGCCGATTACGCGCGCCATCGCGCCCTGCGCGACCTCATCGGCGCCGGCGGACGGGTCTGGCTGCATCCGCGCATGCTGCACGCCAAGGCGGTGCTGTTCGACGACGAGCTGGCGCTGGCCGGCTCGGCGAACCTCGATGGCCGCAGCCTCTTCCTCAACTACGAGATGATGGTCGCTTTCTACGACCGCAAGGCGGTGCGCGCCTTCGCGCGCTGGATCGCGGCGCGCCAGCAGGAATCGCTGCCCTATCTGGCGCAGCGACCGAGCCTCCTGCGCGAACTTGCCGAGGGCTTGCTGCTGTGGTTGGCCTTCCAGCTCTAGCCGCCTTGCTTTCGCTGCCGACTTGACCCATCCTTGAATCCCCACCGCGAGGCCGCGAAACCCATGGCCGACCCGAGCGAAACCGTCATCCTCATCCACGGGCTCTGGATGCCCGGCATCATCCTGTTGCTCTTGCAGCGGCGGCTGCGCGCCTTGGGCTTTGCGGTGCGCCGCTTTGCCTACCCCTCGTGGCGCGACGGCCTGAGCGACAATGTCGGACGGCTTTCGCGCTGCGTCGCGCAGACCCCCGGCGAGGTCATTCATCTTGTCGCCCACAGCCTCGGCGGGCTGCTCACGCTGACCTTGCTCGGGCAGCGGCACGATGCGCGCATCGGCCGCGTCGTCCTGCTCGGCACACCTTGCGCCGGCTGCCATTGCGGCTTTGTTCTGGCGGCCATTCCACTGCTCGCGCCGGTCGTCGGCCGCACCTTTGCAGACTGGTTCCGGCAGGCGCGGCCCGCGCTGCCGTTGCGAGCCGAGATCGGCGTCATCGCCGGCACGCGACGCATCGGCTTCGGCCTGCTGATTCCCGGCCTGGCGCGCCCCAACGACGGGCTGATCAGCGTCGCCGAAACGCGGCTCGAGAGCGCGGCGGACAGCATCGCGCTGCGCGTCCATCATTCGGGAATGCTGTTCTCGCGCGCCTGCGTGCAGCAGATCGCCAGCTTTCTGCGCAGCGGAAGATTTGTGCATGGCTAGGCGCCAGCGTGCCCTTGTCGCGGCGCTGGCTTGCCTGCTGCTCAGCGGCTGCTCGACGCTGGGCTATTACCTGCAGGCCGTACAGGGGCACCTGCAGTTGATGAGTAGCGCCCGGCCGGTCGCCGAACTGATCAACGATGCCGCGACGCCGCCGGAACTGCGCCGGCAGCTCGAACAGGCCAGCGCCATCCGTGATTTCGCCGTGCGCGACCTGGCGCTGCCGGATAACCGCAACTATCGCTCCTACGCCAATCTCGGCCGGCCCTTCGTCGTCTGGAACGTTTTCGCCGCGCCGGAATTTTCGGTGGACCTGCGGCAGTGGTGCATGCTCTTCGTCGGCTGCGTCAACTATCGCGGCTACTACGCCCGCAACGACGCCGACGACTATGCCGGCGAGATGCAAGCGAGCGGCGCCGACATCTATGTCGCCGGCATTCCCGCCTATTCGACGCTCGGCTATTTCAACGATCCGCTGCTCAATACCTTCATGCGCTTCGGCGAGCAGGAAGTGGCGCGCATCGTCTTTCATGAACTCGCGCACCAGCTCATTTACGTCAAGGGCGACTCGGCTTTCAACGAATCGTATGCGACGACCGTCGAGAACGAGGGTGTTCGCCGCTGGCTGACGCATTCGGCGCCGGAAAAGCTGCCCGAATTCGCCAGGCAGCAGCAGCGCCGGGAACAGTTCCATCGCCTGGTCGCCGAATATCGTGAAAAGCTGCGCGCGCTCTATGCCTCGCCATTGGCACCCGCGGCCATGCGCGAGCTCAAGGCCGAGCGATTCGCCGAAATGCGACGCGACTACGCCGCACTGAAAGCCGGCTGGGGCGGCTATGGCGGCTATGACCCGTGGTTCAGCCAGGCGCTCAATAACGCCAGTCTCGGTTCGATCGCCCTCTATACGCACTGGGTTCCGGCATTTCGCGCGCTGCTCGCCGAGGAGAACGGCGACCTGCCGCGTTTTTACGACCGCGTGCGGGAGCTTGCCGCGCTGTCGAAGGACGCGCGCGCGGCAGCACTCGACCGGCTGCTGCCCGCACACCCTTGACTGATCGCCGTGATCTAATTGCCGATCACAACACCCTTTGCCCTTGCGCAGCCGCCCATGAAAAGCGAATCTTCCTCCCGCATCAAGACCGACGGCGCGCAGCGCTTTTCGTGGTACGCCCGCCTTGTCCTCGCCAACCAGCGCCGGCGCTACGGCCGCGAACTCGAGCCGGCGCGGCTGTGGGCGCGCACACCCTGGGTGTTCGCCGCGCTGTCGCTGCTCTACGGCGCGCTCGACCGCCGCGCTTCGCCGATCGAGGCGGCGCTGCGTTCGCTGCTGACCGTCCGGGTCTCGCAGATCAACTGGTGCGCTTTCTGCGTCGATATCAACTCGGCGACCGGCCTCAAGCGCGGGGTCAGCGCAGCGCAGCTCGCCGCGCTCGAGCATTTCGAAGGCTCGCCGCTGTTCGACGCAAGGCAAAAAGCCGCGCTGGCTTACGCCGAAGCGATGACGCGCAGCGACGCCGGCGTCGACGATCAACTCATGCAGCGGGTCAAATCGCACTTTGACGACGACGCCGTCATCGAACTCACCGCGCTGATTGCCTTCCAGAACATGTCGAGCAAGTTCAACGCGGCACTCGATGTCGCGCCACAGGGGTTTTGCGGCAAAGCACCGGAATGATGTCTTGAGCCACTAATCCGCATTGCTCGGCAAAATTTGCAACAATGGCCGCCGCGGCACTACTCTGCCTGCTTGGCGTAGGCCGAACGAAGTCTGCACGCGTCGCCTCTCGCGTTAGCTCCCAGCCGATTATTCCTTCACGAAGAACCGTCATGAAAAAAATTGCCTCCGTATTGATCTTTTTGTGCTTCCTTTCCAGTCCCGCCACTGCAGTTTTAGAATCCAAATTCGAAGTCGAAACCGCGCGTGAAGTTGACGCGGTCGCGCTGGCGCGCGATACCCAGGCCGGGGGCTACGAACTGCTGACGGCGGCCGAACTGAAATAGATGATGGCCGACGGCAAGCCGATGATCCTCGTCGATACCATGCCCTACGAGGCGAGCTACCGCAAAGAACACATCCCGGGCGCGAAGAATTTCCTTTTCCCGGTGCCGCGCATGAGCACGTGGGACAGCAAGGAAACCGCCGGCAAGACCGAAGCCGACTACGCCACCCTGCTCGGAGCGGACAAGAACATGCCGGTGGTGGTCTATTGCGGCTTCGTCAAATGCACGCGCAGCGACAATGCCGCGGTGTGGGCGCGCAAGCTCGGCTTCACGCGCGTCTATCGCTTTCCCGGCGGCCTGTTCGCCTGGAAAGGCGCTGATTACCCGCTCGAAGAAGTCAAGTAAATCCGGTCGCGTCGGGGAAAACCGCAATTTGCCCAACGCAGCCTCGCCGCCGCGCGGCAGGAAGCCGCGGAACTAATCGACCCGGCCCCGTGCCTGAGGCGCTGGGCGGTATTGCACTGCCGCCGGCTGCAGTCCCGCAGCCGCGGCGCCGTCTGAAGCGGGACGCACGTCAAGTCGTCTCACACGGCGGCAAGCATGGCGAGGAGCGCATCCGCCCTCGTCGGATCGATATGCCGCCGATTCACCACTCTTGAGGAGATCATATGAATTCACTGCATGAACTCGATAGCCGGGAAATCGATAGCGTATCGGGAGCTTATACCTTTACTGAAGGGGAGTGTATCGCCGGGGCTACCCTGATTGGCGGCGCAGCCGGCGCCATCGTTTCGAAGGGAAATCCGGGGGTTACCGGGTTGGGCGCTTTCATTGGCCTCCTGACGGGCCTTGTCGCTTGTCCGACCGTGGTCGCGCTGCAGAAATAATTGAATCAGGACGGCGGGAGCTCGAAGCGATGCGTCGCGCCGGCCCTTGCTTCTGGCTGACCGCCCGGCTCCAGCGCAGTCGCATCTGAATTGCCGCTCGCATGCGCGAAGACGCGGAACTAATCAGAAGGCCGTTTGCCTCAAGCCTCGGGCCACGCAATCAGCCCATTCGAACGGGCGAGCGACCCGTCCGGCAGACAGGGGGGTGGGCATTCCACAGGAGGCATTAGTCATGGATTCAATACGCGAACTTTCCGTCGACGAGCTCGCCAGGGTTTCTGGCGGCGATTCCGAATTTTCCTGCTTAAGCGCCGCGCAACTGGGCTCGCAGATTGGCGCAGGCGTCGGCCTTGTCGCCGGCTTTCTTCTTGGTCGCTCGGCCGGCCCGCTCGGCGTGGCTGTCGACTCAGTGCTCGGGGCCATCGGCGGCTTCGTTGTGGGTGGAACTGTAGGCTTCGCGGTCTGCGAAATGTGGAACGAGGGAGCCATTCTCTACCAGCGGGTGACGTGATCCCGGCGCGCCTGCGCGGCTTGGCGATCTTCTGCGCCCGTGGCACGCTCACCATCCGCCCGATAAATGACTTAGCAGCCATAGCAAGCTGCTGAGCGTGAAGAACGACAGCACCGTCGTCACCAGCAGGGCCACGGCGCTGAAGTCTTCCTGCCCGTAGGCCTGCGCCAGGGTCGGATAAATTCCTATCATCGGCATGGCCGCCATCAGGACGACGGCCATGCGCAGCGACGGTTCGATTTCCGGCATGCCCAGCGCGGGCAGTGCGGTCACCATCAGCAACATGGCGAGCGGATGAAAAATCAGTTTGCCGGCAGACACTGGCAGGACCTTGGCCCCCAAGCCGTGCACTGACAGGCCGACCAGCGTGCCGCCGACGACGAAGAGCGCCAGCGCGCTGGTCGCGGTGGCCAGCAGATCGACGGTGCGCGTTATCGGCTCGGGCAATTTCAGGCCGAGCAGAGAGACTGCCAGCCCGGCCAGCAGGGCGTTGATCAGCGGAATGCGCAACAGCCGGGCCAGGGCCCTGCTGGCCGCATGCCAGCGCCCCGAAGCGCCGCTATCGCTGCTGGCCATGAACAGCAGCAGCGGGATGATGAAGAGATTTTCGACGATCATGTTGAGCGCCAGCGACACGCCAGCCACCGGCGCGATGGTCAGCAGCAGAATCGGATAGCCGACGTAGCCGCTGTTGGTGCACGCCATGCCCATGACATGAATGGTGCTTGTGGTCGGATCAAGGCCGGTCACGCGCCGGCACCATAGGTAACCGACAAGGATCACCAGCAGCGTTCCGCACAGATAGGCAAACAGGTAGCTGATATTGAGAATCTCGCCGATCGGCCTTTGCGCCACGGCCCGGAAGAGCAATGCGGGAAGCGCCACGTTGAAGACGAACTTGCCGAAGACGCGCATGTCGGACTTGGCGAAGATGCCGACGCGGGTCATCGCGAAGCCGAGCAGGATGATCAGGTAGATGGGGCTGGTAATGGACAGGATGGCGAGCATGGCGGGAACTTTTTGCGATTGGCGCGGCGAGGACGGAGTGTAATTGATCCGCGCTTGAATTGCGCCGGCGCGGGGCGGTTGCATCGATGTCCTCGTCATGCTTGCGCGGCGGCCGCTTCAAGAAGCACGTCGTCCCGGCGCAAGCCGCAATGACGGCATGCTAGACGATGCGCCCGTGCCACCACAGCGACAGCACCGCCGCGATGACCGCGAAGAAAGCCGCGAGCGCCGCGAACAGCGCGCTGATTTCCGTCTTGCGCTTCTCGAAGGCGATGCGCGCGTTGAGGCCTTCGTAAATCTTCTTGAGATCGACCGCCGTGCCGGCGTAAAAGTACTCGCCGCGGGTAATCTCGGCGATGCGCTTCAGGCTCTCCTCGTCGAGCCGCACGCGCATCGACCAGCCTTCGAAACCGATGGTCTCGCCTTCCTTGGTGCCGACGCCGACGGTGAACACGCGCACACCGTGGTCGGCGACCATCTTGGCGGCCTCGATTGCGTCCGGACCGGTCGTGCGCTGACCGTCGCTGAGCAGGATCACCGCGGCCGAGGCATTGGAGCCCGGCGCGACCGGCGCAAACGCTTCCTTCGGCTTGGCGCCCGACCCGCCGATCGGCGCCTTGCTCTCGTCGGTGCGCAGGTGGCCATAGAGCAGCTGGCTCAAGTCGATGCCGGCGTCGGGGAACAGGGTCGCCAGCGCGACGATCAGGCCGCTGCCGGTCGCCGTTCCGCGCTGCAGCTGGAAGCGGTCGATGGCGGCGACGAGGTCCTCGTGCGACAGGGTCGGCGCCTGCACCACCGAGGCCGTTGCAGCGAAGGCCACGATGCCGACGCGTGTGCGCGCCGGCAGCTCGGCGATGAAAGCCTTGGCCGCGGTCTGCGCCGCCTGCAGGCGGCTGGGCTGCACGTCGGTGGCGCGCATGCTGCCCGAGACGTCCATGGCCAGGATGATGGTCTCCTGCTGCGTCGGCAGGGTGACGGTGGCCACCGGCCGCGCGGTGGCCAGCAGCATCAGCGTGAGCGCCAGCAGCAACAGGGCCGGCGGCAGGTGGCGGCGCCAGCGCTGGCCCGCGCCGATCGCGGCGCGCACGAGTCCCAGGCTGGCGTAGCGCAGTGCGGCGCGCTTCCGGCGCCGCAGGATATGCACATAGAGCCAGACGAGGGCCGGCAAGACCAGCAGCGCCCAGAGCATCAATGGCCAGTCGAATGTCATCATCGTGCCGCCTCCGCGTGCGCGCTCGCGCCGGCCCGACGGCTCTCGAGGTGACCGGGGACGCCGCCGCCGGTGGCGGCGCGGCTGCGCAACTGGCGCAGGTCGGCAAAGCGCAGCAGCGCGTCGAGCAGATCGCCGTCGGTCGACAGCTCGAGCGCGTCGACGCCGGCGTTGGCGAAGCTTTCGCGCAGACCGACTTCGCGCGCCGCGGCAAGTTCGGCGAAGCGCCGCCGGAAAGCGCGGTCGTGCGTGTCGACGAAGAGTTGTTCGCCGCTTTCGGCGTCCTCGAGCAGCATCAGGCCGAGGTCGGGCAACTCATGTTCGAGCGGATCCGAGAGGCGCACGGCGATCACCTCGTGGCGCAGCGCAAGCTGCGCGAGCGCCTGCTCCCAGCCCGGCGCGCTGATGAAATCGGAAACGACGAAGACCAGCGCGCGCCGCGCCATGATCTGCGCCGCCTGCTGCAGCAGCGTGGCGAGCTGCGTCGGCTGCGGCCGCGTGACCGGCCGCGCCAGCAGGGTGTGCAACACATGCAGGACGTGCCGGCGGCCGCTCTTCGCCGGGATCACCGTGTCGACTTCGCTGCCGTAGCACATCGCGCCGATGCGATTGCCCTGGCGCGTCAACAGGCGCGCCAGCACGCCGACGAACTCGGCCGAGACCGCCTGCTTCTGGACGCGCGAACCGAAATCCAGCGAGGCCGAGAGGTCGAGCAGGAACCAGGCGGTGAGGTCGCGATCCTCGTTGAACTCGCGCACATAGGGGGTCTGCATGCGCGCCGTGACGTTCCAGTCGATGTGGCGCACATCGTCGTGGTACTGGTACTCGCGCAGGTCAGCGAGGTCGAGGCCGGGGCCGCGGAAAAAGCTGCGGTAATCGCCATGCAGCAGCCCGTCAAGGCGCCGGATCACGGTCCATTCGAGGCGCAGCAGCAGCTGCTCGGCGTCAGACGGTACTGGCATGGCTTTCCAGCGCCTTGGCCGGGGCCGGCAGTTGCTGCATCAGGCGCGCGACGATGGCGTCGGCGGTCATGCCCTCGGCCAGCGCTTGATAGGACAGCACGAGGCGATGACGCAGCACGTCGGGTACGAGTTCGCTCATGTCCTCGGGCAGCACGTAGTCGCGGCCGCGCAGGAAAGCCAGGGCGCGCGCGCCTTCGACGAGGTTGATCGAAGCGCGCGGGCTGGCGCCGAAAGTGATCCAGGGTTCGCACTCGGGCAGCCCGTAGCGCGCCGGTTCGCGCGTTGCACAAACGAGGCGCACCGCGTACTGCATCAGCGCCGGCTCGACGAAACCCTTGCGGCATTCGGCCTGCAGCGCCGCGAGCTGGTCGGTGGTGGCGATCGCGGCGATCTGCGGCGCTTCGCCGGTGACGCGCTGGACGATGACGAACTCTTCCTCGGGGCTCGGGTAATCGACCAGCACTTTCATCATGAAGCGGTCGACCTGCGCTTCGGGCAGCGGGTAGGTGCCTTCGGTTTCGATCGGATTCTGCGTCGCCATGACCAGGAAAGGCGCCGGCAGCACATGCGTTTCGCCGGCGATGGTCACCTGCCGCTCCTGCATCACTTCGAGCAGCGCGCTCTGCACCTTGGCCGGCGCGCGGTTGATTTCGTCGGCGAGCAAAAGATGGGTGAAGATCGGTCCGAGCGTCGTCGAAAATTCGCTGGTCTTCTGGTTGTAGATGCGATTGCCGATCAGGTCGGCCGGCACCAGGTCGGGCGTGAACTGGATGCGCCGGAAACCGCCGTTGATGGTGCGCGCCAGGGTCTTGACGGTGAGCGTCTTGGCCAGGCCGGGCACGCCTTCGACGAGCAGATGGCCCTGCGCCAGGATGGCGACCATCACGCGTTCGAGGAAGTGGTCCTGCCCGACGATCAGCTTCTTCACCTCGTAGAGGATGCGTTCCATCAGCGTCGCCACATCGCCGCGGGTCATCTCGTCCTTAGTCATTTCGCTGCTCCCGGATTGATCGGAACGGACATCAGAAAGGAGATACGCCGACCGCCATGGCGGC
>CAIXAY010000013.1 GCA_903917505.1 uncultured beta proteobacterium
GTCGCCTGTATCGCCAGATCGCCGACCAGATCAACCGCCTGATCGATTCGGGCGAATATCGGCCCGGCGAACGCCTGCCGGCGGAACGCGTGCTGGCCGAGCAACTCAGCGTCAGCCGCCCGACCGTGCGCGAAGCGCTGATTGCGCTGGAAATGGAGGGGCGCGTTGACATCCGCGGCGGGGCCGGCGTGTTTGTGCTGGAGCCGTGCGTCGAACCGGCGCGTGCCGCTGCCGCTGCCAGCGAAATGCCGGCGCCGGGACCGTTCGAAGTGCTGTTCGCGCGCGACCTGATCGAACCGGACGTGGCAGCGCTGGCCGCCAAGAGCGCAACCGCCGAGCATCTCTCGGCCATGTCGCAGTCCCTCGTCGACATGGTGTGCTGCTCGGCCGGCAATCCGCAACGCCTGGACTTTGATCGCCGTTTTCATTTTGCCTTGGCCGAAGCGTCCGGGAACAGCGCGCTGGTGCTGGCGATCCATGCCCTCTGGGCGCCGCGCGAGCAACCAGTCTACCTGCGACTCGAAGACCACTTCCATAGCGAGCCGGTCTGGCAGCGGGCCATCATCGAACACCGCGAAATCCTCGAGGCGGTCAAGCGCGGCGACGCAAAAGGCGCCCGCGCGGCCATGCATCGTCATTTGAAGAACGCGCGCATGCGCTTTGCTTCGCACTGGAAGGAAGACTGACGCTGCGCGATCCGATCGTCAGCGGCGCGCAGCACAGGTTGCGGATCAGCTCGTGCCGAGACAGGTCTTCGTGCTACCCGCTTTGGCCAGAGCGTCCAACCAGTCGGCCAGTTGCCTGCCGAACTCGTCGCTGGCCTCGGCGAGCGCCTTGACGCCGCCACGCGCGTCCGGCGTGGCGGCGGCTCGCTCTATCGTCATCTGCCGTGCGGCGGCGACCTGCCGCTTGCCGTCGATCACGCTGACGCCCACTTGCAAAACGCCGCGGCTCTTCTCGGAGGAATCGAATACCTGGGAAAATTCCTGCATCTCGACGCGCAGCAGGCAGGAAACCGCGATGTTGCCAGCCGCGCTCACCACGCCCAATTGCTGCCGCAGGCGCAGCAGCAGCAAGGACGCCGGCGTTCCGGCCCAGCGGCTGCCGGCGTATTCGCGCTGCTTGAGCGGATCATCGTAAGCCAGGCGGTAATCGACGTTGAGCGAATCAAACCAGGACGGGGATCTGACTTCAAGCGCCAGCTTCGACCATTGCCCGTCGCCGGCGAGGCGCGCCGCGGGCAATCCGAAGTCATAAACGGAAACCGGCGGCTCGTTTCTCGCCCCGCCGACGCAGGCGCTCAGCAGCAGCGCCAGGAGAAGAATCCGCTTCATGGCTGCCCCCTGCCGCCGGCCGGCGCGTTGAAGCCCGGCTCCCCCGGGCCGGGGATGGCGCGGCGCGGACCGAAGATCAGGCTTTGCGGCGACTCTTCGAGCATTTGCAAAACGCGGTTGAGCTGACGCGAACTCGTCGAAAGTTCGGTGCTCAGCTCATTGAGGCGTGGGACCAGCGCGCCTGAGCCACCGGTCGACGTATCGCCAAGCACGGTTTCCAGCTTTTCGCTCACCGCTTGCAAATGCGCCACCAGGCCGCGCGCTTCGGCGAAGAAGGGACCGGCCTGTCCGGCGGTCTGTTCGGCGCGGACCAGCGTGGAATTGAGCAGGCGGATGTTCTCCGGCGTCAGCAAGTTTCGCAATTGCGCGGTGGCGTCCCTGGCGTTGCCGGCCGTCGTTTCAAGATTGGCCAGCGTGCGCGCGATGCTCTGGCGATTCTCGGGGCTCAGCAGCTGATTGGCGCTGGCCAGGAAATCGCGGGCATTGCGCAGCGTATCGCCGCCGGCATCCGAGAGTTCCTGGATCAGCGAATCCTGCATGACGATGCGCGGCAAGCCGCCGTCGCTCGCCGTCAGCAGCACGGCATCGCTGCCGCTGTCCTCGAGCTGCACGTGCGCGATACCGGTGACGCCCTGATAGCCGAGCTTGGCCGTCGTGCCGCGCGTGATCGGTATGCCCTTTCGGATGCCGATGCGGATCAGCGTGTTGCCGACATCGTTTGGATCGAGTTCGATCGATTCGACCTTGCCGACCCGCACGCCGCGATAGCGAACCTGCGCCTGTGGCGTGAGGCCGGTGATATTTTTCCGCGTCAGCACGACGTATTCGCTGCTCGCCTCCTGCGTGCCGCCAAACCACCACAGCGCCGCCACCGCGGCGCAGCCCAGCAGCAGCGCAAACAATCCGGCGATCAGCGCGTGCGAACGATCTTCCATCAGACAAATCCCTTTTGCATGGCCGCCGCAGCGTGCTCCGAACAGAAAAAACTGCGAATGAATGGATGCTCGACGGCGAGCACCTCGGCCGGCGTGCCACAGGCAATGATACGCTGCTCGGCGAGCACCGCGCCGCGCGTCGCGAGGCCGGCCAGCGTCTCGAGATCGAGCGTCACCATGACCACCGTGAAGGCGAGCTCTTTCTGCAGCATGGCGATCAGGCGCACGAAGCTGTCCGAGAGGTCCGGATCGAGCCCGGAGGTCGGCTCGTCGAGCACCAGCAGTTCGGGCTCGAGCGACAGGGCGCGCGCCAGCGCCACGCGCTTGACCATGCCCCCCGACAGTTCGGCCGGCATCAGCTGGCCGTGGCGCGCCTCGAGCTCGACCATGCCGAGTTTCAGGTAGACGAGATCGCGGATCAGATCTTCGTCGAGCACGCGCAGTTCGCGCAGCGGAAAGGCGATATTGTCGAAAACCGACAGCGCGGAAAACAGCGCGCCGTGCTGGAAGAGCATGCCAAAACGGCGGCGCAAGCCGCGCCGCACGAGCGGGTCGGGGTCGAACACCGAATGTCCGAACAACCGCACCGATCCCGCGCTCGGCAGCAGCAGGCCGACGATCTCGCGCAGCAGCGTCGTCTTGCCGCTGCCCGAACCGCCGACCAGGCCGAGGATCTGCCCGGCCTCGACGTCAAGATCGATGTCATGATGAATCACCGTGTCGCCGAAACGCGTATTCACGCCGCGCAGCTGAAGCACCGGAAAAGCCGTCGGCGAAACCGCCCCTGTCGTCATGGCTAGCCCGCCCCGGGCAAGCCGATATGCCGCGTAAGCACGGCGAACACGGCATCGACGATGATCACGAAGGTGATCGCCGCCACCACCGCGGTCGTTGTCCTGGTCGACAGGCTCTCGGTATTGGGCCGCACCTTGAGGCCGAAGTGGCAGGCGATCAGGGCGATGACCAGCCCGAAGAAGAAGCCCTTGCCGATGCCGATCCAGACGTTGGCCACGGCGACAACGCGCGGCAGCGCATCGATGAAGAAGCCGTAGGACAGGCCCATTTCCAGATTGGCCGCGACCATGCCGCCGAAAACGCCGGCCGCGGCGCACCAAACGACGAGCAAGGGCATCGCCACGGAGAGCGCCAGAACTTTCGGCAAGACCAGGCGCAGGCTGCGCGAGACGCCCATCATCGCCAGCGCGTCGATCTCCCCGGTGACGCGCATCACGCCGATCTGCGCCGTCATCGCCGACCCCGAGCGCCCGGCGACGAGCACCGCGACGATCACCGGGCCGAGCTCGCGGATGATGGCGACGCCGAGCAGATTGACGATATAGATGTCGGCGCCGAAAGCCTTGAGCTGCAGCGACGACAGGAAGGAAAGCACGATGCCGATCAGGAAGCCAACGAGCGCCGTGACCGGCAGCGCCTGGGCGCCGCTCTTGAAAAGCGTGGCCGAAAACTCGCGCCACGGAAAATCGCGCGGATGGGTGAA
>CAIXAY010000014.1 GCA_903917505.1 uncultured beta proteobacterium
CATCCTCGTGAATCGTCTGCCCCGTCTGGTACAGATTGGCCGTCATCTTGATAAGCGGCCCGTACCAGCCGAGCAGCTTCTGATAGGGATACCAATGCTCGAAAACACGGATCGAATAGGGCTGCTTTCCCGACATCCGCCACTGCCGTGCTTCGTTGAGATTGCGCGGCTCGGCGCCAGTGATATTGCCCGCCGCGACACCCGCCATGATGCCGATGCCGATGCTCGTGCCGACGGCAAGTTTCGCCGCCTGAATGTCGCGCGCGACCGCCCCTTTGTTTCCGGCGAGCGTATCGCGGATATCGGCGACCATCGGCGCGACGAGAGGATTCATTTCGACCAAGCCACCGCGCAACAGCTTCGAACCGATTTGAACGAACGGGAGCGCGAGTTTCGCCAGCAGGAACTTATTCGAAATTCGTGTGAGGTGCCCCGTCAGGCTGTCCCACTTAGTCGGGTCCATGTACATCATTTTGCGCGCTTCAGCCGAATTGGTGGCCATCGCTTCGGGCGTCGGATTGGCTTCGAGCTCGGCAACGCGCTGACTGAATGCAGAGCCTTCCAGTCCTTCGCTCGCAGCGGTTCGGTGTGCCCAAGCGGCGTTCTCAATCTCGTAATTGAATGCGCTGCCGAGCGTATGGATGCCCGTCACCAGATGACCAGGCGCATTGATGATGTTCCCGATCATGCCAGGGATCGCATGCTCAGCCGCAGTGACGTCGCCGAACGGCAGACGGGGATTGAGCGTCTCGCCCGGCAACATCGGTGCAACGCCGCTCCGTGTCGCCTTCCACGCTGCTGGCAGCCCCTGTGTGAAACCGCGCGCGAAGCCGTAAAGCTGCCCGATAGATTCGATGTAGCGCACACGCTCGACCGGCTTGCCGGCTATAGCCTCTCGCACTGCGCCGATGGTCGCAGCCACCGGGGTGATCACCAACGGCTTCATGATCGCCTGATTGACCGAACCGACCACATAGCCGGTATGCGTGATCAGCCCAGAAATCAGATCGTTGACAAACCACTCGACGATCATCGACTTGCGCCGCTCCCACGGCGTAAGACTCTGCCGTTTCGTGGCGCGCGCCAACTGTCCAGGCGTATCGAGTTGAGAGTTGAGCTTCGCTTCTTCCCGCAACTGGAACAACGTGCGCCCATCAAGTCGTGCGCGCAGATCGTCGACGCCTTCCATCTTGCGGAATGCGGCAAGCGTGCGGCCGGCACCAGCCGCTAGCGTCGCGACGTGATCGCCCACCATATTCAGCCGCTCGCGCCACTGAAGAAGCTCAAGCGCGTCAGCATCGGTGCCACTAGCCGCGAGCTTCTTCTCTGCCTCAAGCGTCGATGCGGCGACGTCGCACAACAACGCGCGTGCGGCTTCGACCTCGAGCTGGCCGCGATAGGATTCGGCATTGTGTCGCGCATCGAGCAAATCGTTGCGACCGCGCGCCCATGCCCGCAGTAGGTCATTCATATCGTCGGTGGTGCGGAGGTTTTCAAGCCGGATATTTCCGGCCAGGTCTTTGCCTTCTTTGTGCGTCGCGAATGGCGCGTCCG
>CAIXAY010000015.1 GCA_903917505.1 uncultured beta proteobacterium
GCGTGAAGGTCGTAATCAGCATGCCGATAAACAGCGGAACCACCATCATGCCGCCAGGAACTTTGTTAACCGCTTGATAAATTTTCACTTGACCCCTCCCTGGGTTTTGATTGAAAACCAAATGAAGAAATTATTCGCTCCCCCGCCCCGTGGGCAGGGCGAGCGGGCATTCTCCGCTGCATCGGCTCGTCTTGTCCAGATGCTTCGCAGCAGCGTTGGGCGGACCGGCCGCTACTCCTCGCCGAAGCGGTTCACGGTCATCCGGTCGATGTCCAGCCGCCGCGCCGCCCGGCTCTTGTTCCAGCCTTCCTCGCGCAAGACCCGCCGGATGATCCGGCCCTTGATGTCGTGCAGGGTTCCGCTCAGGAGTTCGTTGTCTTCGCCGGCCCTCGGCCCTTCGCTTGGCGCGTAGCGCAATTCATCGACCATCATGCGCACCGTCGGCAAATGGATCTCGTCCTTGGCGGCAAGGATGACGATGCGCTCGACGATGTTTCTCAGTTCCCTGATGTTGCCCGGCCAGTGGTATTCGCCGAGCAGGCTGACGATCCCGGCCGGCAGCGCCTTGATCTTCCGGCCGTGCTCGCGGCTGAACAAGTGAAAGAAGCACTCGGCCAGCAGCGGAATGTCGTCGGGCCGGCTGCGCAGCGGAATGACCGCCAGGTTGAGCCCGTTCAGGCGGTAGTACAGGTCGTTGCGGAAATGCCCGAGCGACACCTGCTTGCGCAGGTCGATATTGGTCGCGGCGATGACGCGCAGCTTGACCGGGATCAGCGAATCCGATCCGAGCCGCATCACGCGCCGCTCCTCGAGCACGCGCAGCAGGCGCGCCTGCAGCCGCTTGTCCATGTCGCCGATCTCGTCGAGGAAGATCGTGCCGGTGTGGGCGAGTTCGAACAGGCCCATCTTGCCGCTCCTCTTGGCGCCGGTGAACGCGCCCTCGACATAGCCGAACAGTTCGCTTTCCAGCAGTTCCGGCGGCAGGGCCGCGCAATTGATGGCGACGAAGGGGCCGCGCGCGTTCAGGCTGTGCGCATGGATGCTCTGGGCGAACAACTCCTTGCCGACGCCGCTCTCGCCCTCGATCAGCACCGTCGCCGCGGTCAGCGCGTAGTTTCTGGCGACCTCGATCAATTGTTTCATGCGCGGATCGGCGGTCAGGATGTCGTCGAAGGTGTACTTGGTGACGAAGCCCTTGCCGTAGAGCTTCTGGCGGATCGTCCGTTCGGCGTCCTGGATCTGGGTCACTTCCTGGAAGGTTGCGACCACGCCCTTGACGCTACCGTCGACATTGATCGGAATGCGGTTGGTCAGAATATGCCCGTCGCGCGTGGTCTGCAGCTGTCCGATTTCCGCCTTGCCCGAGCGCAGCACTTCGTCGATGCGCGTGTCGGGGATGACCGAGGCGATCGGCCGGCCGAGCGCCTGCGCCTCGGAGACGTGAAAGGTCTTTTCCGCCGCCGGATTGAGCACGGTGATGTGGCCCTTTTCGTCGGTGGCGACGATGCCGTCATGCACGAAATTGAGGATGGCCTGGAAGCGCTGCGTCGTCTTCTGTTCTTCTTCCTGGATCGCCAGGATGTTGAGCGCCTCTTCGACCGCCGGCATGATCGACTCGCGGCCGGACGTGATCAGGCGCACGTCGATTTCGGGAAAATTCAAGTGCGTGACCACGCTGGTGTCGCCGATGAAGGTGTTGACGCCCTGCTCTTCGATGAGCTTCCTGGCCTGCGCGCGGACGCCATCCCAGTCGGTCTCGCCCGCTTCCATGACCAGGATGATTTCGTGGATCGAGATGCCGAGAATCTGCGCCGCCGAACGGCAGCCCATGACGGCATTGCGATAGCCGAGGATCCCGAGCACCCGGTCCGGTCCGGACACCGGGTAGATGGCGCGGAAAACGTCGTTGCCGGTGACGCGGATCTCGACCACCGGAATGCCGACATGCTGGCGGATCATGGTCGCCGTGCCGCCGCGGCTGATGATGATCTTCGCGCCAGCTTTCTCCGCTTTCATCGCCAGGCGCGTGCCCGTCTCCAGGTCGCCCTGGACGATGTCGATCGGCAGATTGAGTTCGGCCTTGAGCTCCTCGGCCACTTGCACCAGCTCACGATAGGTCGCGACCAGACAGATCTTGTTCATGCGCTTGCCACTTTCCATTGATTTGCTTCGTGCGCCGCGTTCCATCGCTGTCGCGGGCCGGACCGGCGCGGCCGACGGAAACGACGCAAGGGCAAGCTTACCAACAAAACCACACGGCGCGCGAACCCCGACGCCGCTCGCTTCCGTTACAATGTGCCGCCGCCGTTCCCACTTCCCAGCCTTCATGACCGATAACAAGCCGCAGGCGCACGACCCGGCCGCGCACCGCCTTTCCGTCCTGGCGCTGAGCGCGCCGGTGGCCATGGGCTACGTACCGCTCGGCATGGTCTTCGGCTTCCTCTTCGTCCAGGCCGGCGCGAGCTGGTGGCTGGCGGTTCTGAGCAGCCTCTTGGTCTATGCCGGCGCCGCGCAGTACATGATGATTCCGATGATCGCCGCCGGGCTTTCGGTCGGAACGATCGCCCTGGCGACGCTGATCGTCAATCTGCGCCACGTGTTCTACGGCCTGTCGCTGCTCGATGCCCTGCCGCGCGGGAAATTGCTGCGCTGGTACATCGTCTTCGCGCTGACCGACGAGACCTATTCGGTGCTGACCACGGTCGCGGCGACGACCAGCGACCGGCAGAAGCTCATGATCGCCCTGTTCAATCATTGCTGGTGGGTGCTCGGCACCCTGATCGGCGCACTAATCGGCGCGCAGGCCCAGGTCGCGCTGGCCGGACTGGACTTCGTTCTGGCCGCGCTGTTCGCCGTGCTCACCGTCGAGCAATGGCGCACGAAGAAGAGCGCCGCGCCGCTGTGGTTCGCCCTAGCCGCCTACGCGCTGGCCTACGCGCTGGCCGCCCGGCATGCGCTGCTGATCGCCATCGTGCTCAGCCTGGCGGCCGGCACGCTCTGGCAGGCGAAGCCGGCCGCCTCCGACGAGGCGCGGCGATGATCGCCAGCGGCTACCTGATCGGTGTGATCGCCGCCGCCGGCCTCGTCACCTTCGCCTTGCGCGCATTGCCTTTCGTCGCCGCGCAGTGGTTGCAGAAACACCGCTTCGTGCAAGCCCTCGGGCAGTTCCTGCCGCTGGCCATCATGACGCTGCTGCTGGTGCATTCGGCGACGGGGGCGGCGCGCGAACATGCCGGCGGACCGTGGCCCGAGTTGCTGGCCGTCGCCGTGGTGGTCGTGCTGCAATGGACGCGGCGCAACGCCCTGCTCAGCATCGTGCTCGGCACCGGCCTCTACGTGCTACTGCGCAACTTAAGTGCTTTTTAAAGAACGAATCACGAAGCGCACGAAGAACACGAATAAAAGGCGGAGACCACAATCTGTGGTTGATCTTTGTTATGCGCCGCAGCATTGCTATGGCATACCTTTATCGACGGTGGGCCATCATCCGAATTTGATCCTACCCACGAACGATGGACACCTTGCCAGGCGATTTCATCGCCTCGAATGGTAGCGGGGCCTCGTAGCCAATCGACGAGTGCCGTCGCTGCCGGTTGTAAAACACTTCTATGTAATCGAACAAACTTGCACGCGCATCGTCACGCGTTTTGTAATTGCAGTGCATGACCAATTCGGTCTTTAGCGTATGGAAGAAGCTCTCCATAGGCGCATTATCCCAACAGTCTCCCTTACGGCTCATGCTCTGCCTGATCCCGTACCGACTGACGATCTCACGGTAGCTTCCGGTTGCATACGTAGACCCCTGGTCGGAGTGCAGCGTTACCGGTGGGCCACGATGGCCGATCGCCATGTTCAAGGCATCCATGGCGAGTTTGGTGTCCAATGTACGACTCATCGCCCAGCCCACCAAGGCCCTCGAGTACGCGTCCAGTACCGCAGCCAGGTAGAGCCAGCCTTCCCGGGTGGGAATGTAGGTGATGTCGCTCAGCCACAGGTCGTTGGGTTGCTCGGCGTCGAAGTTCCGGTTGATCAGATTCGGCGAAGCCTTGGTCCTGCGGGAGTCTGTGGTGACCCGGAAGCGCCGGATCGCCTTGGGCAGGATCTCCGCTCTGCGCATGAGCTTGGCCACGGTATTGCGGCAGCATGGCACCTCCTGGGCCAGCAGTTCAACGTGCATCCGGATGGTCGAGTATATGGACGATCATCATCAGTATCGTCGTCGCATATTTATTCTTGACCAACCTGAACAGGCTTCCGGAATATGGTTCTGACCTCGCAAATACGTGGCCATTCTTTTCCATTGCCATCGGATTTCTGATCCTCTTCCGCAGAAAAGGGCGTCCGAAACATGATTTTTACTTCAATAACACCAAGATTCAGAAACAGCTTGAGGAACTTAACCGGCAAATTAACAAGCAGGATTCCAAGTAGCCGACACAATTTTGTCTAGGTCTGCTTCTCGAGAGGCCGAATGCCGGCTCTGGGTCGGGTGCGGAGATTAGGTCGCCAAAAATCGTCGCCGGAAACCGGTCGCTGAAGATTCGGGCCCCTAGACCGGTCGTTCGGCAACTCGCGCTGCCGGTAGAGTAGAGAGGTGGCGCGGTAGAAGTAGGTTTGGTTTGTCTGTTTGCCGCCCCTTTCGTCTGGCGGTGCCCAATTAACCTGGGAGTGTCAGGATTTTTGTGTGTGAGGCGGAGAGAGA
>CAIXAY010000016.1 GCA_903917505.1 uncultured beta proteobacterium
CTTTGGCCGGCGCACCGGGGTGCGTGTCAGCATCCTGCGCGCGCCCGGGATTTATGCCGAGGATCGCCTGCCCGCCGAACGCCTGCGGCGCGGCACGCCCGCGCTGCGCGCCGAGGACGATGTGTTTACCAACCATATCCATGCCGACGATCTGGCGCGACTGGTTTGCGCGGCCTTGCGCCACGGCCGCGCCAACCGCTGCTACAACGCCTGCGACGACACGCCGATGCTGATGGGCGACTACTTCGACCTAGTCGCCGATCGCTTCGGCCTGCCGCGCGCGCCGCGCATTTCGCGCAGCCAGGCCGAGGAGCAACTGTCGCCCTTGCAATTGTCGTTCATGAGCGAATCACGCCGGCTCGACAACCGCCGCATCAAGACGGAACTGCGCGCGCAGTTGCGCTACCCGCGCGTCGCCGATGGCGTCGACGCCGCTGCCCCGGAAAGGAATCGATAGTGGCTTACCTTGAAGTCAAAGCCTTGCACATCGTGCTCGTCGTCAGCTGGTTCGCCGGCCTGTTCTATCTGCCGCGCCTCTTCGTCAATCTGGCGATGGTCGCGCCCGAAAGCGTCGCCGAACGCGAGCGCCTGCTGCTGATGGCCGGCAAGCTCTACCGTTTCATGACGCCGATCGGCGTCCTGGCGCTGGCCTCCGGGCTGTGGCTGTGGCTGGTCGTCGGCATCGGCGGCGCGTGGATGCATGCTAAGCTCACCTTGGTCCTCGTGCTGCTTGGCTATAATCTCTACTGCTGCAAGCTCCTGGCCGAGTTCATGGCCGGACAGGTTCCGCACAGCCACGTCTGGTTCCGCTGGTTCAATGAAGTGCCGGCGATCATTCTGCTCCTCGTCACCCTGCTCGTCGTTCTCAAGCCTTTCTAGGAATCCCCGGTGGAAAAATTCTTTGCCAGCTGTCCGCGCGGCCTCGAGGCCCTGCTTACCGAAGACCTTGCCGCCGCCGGCGTCAGCGAGCTCAAGGCGATCGCCGGCGGGGTGCATTTTGCCGCCGACTGGCCGGCCTGCTACGCGGCCAACCTGCACTCGCGCATCGCCACGCGCATCCTCTGGCGCGTCGCGCACGGCAGCTACGCCAAGGAAGACGACATCTACCGGCTGGCGCTGGACACGCCCTGGCCGAAGTGGTTCGCCGCCGAACAGACGATCCGCGTCGACGTCACTGCCGTCAAGAGCCCGCTGAAAAGCCTCGAGTTCATCACCCTGCGCATCAAGGACGCGGTGTGCGACCGTTTCCGCGCCGATGTCGGCAGCCGGCCGAGCGTGGACACGCGCGAACCCGACGTGCGCGTCCATGGTTTCATCACTGCCGACGAATGCACGCTCTACATCGACACCTCGGGCGCCCCGCTCTACCAGCGCGGCCTGCGCCAGAAGACGGTTGAAGCGCCGCTCAAGGAAAACGTCGCCGCCGGCATCCTGCGCCTGTCCGGCTGGCAGCCGGGCACGCCGCTGCTCGACCCGATGTGCGGCAGCGGTACCTTTCTCGTCGAGGCAGCGCAAATGGCGCAGGGCATCGCGCCGGGCGCCGGCCGCGAATTCGGCTTTCAGCACCTGAAGAATTTCCGCCCCGAGAAATGGAAAGCGCTGCTCGATGCAGCGAAAGCGGCCGCGAAACCGGCGGTCAAGGCGCAGATTTACGGTAGCGATATCTCGCCCGTCGCCGTGCGCGCCGCGCTGGCCAATCTCGACCGCGCCGGCCTGCTGCCGGCGGTGACCCTGAGTGTGGCGGACATCCTCGCCATCGACGCGCCGGCGCCGGCCGGCGTGATGGTCGCCAATCCGCCCTACGGCGAGCGCCTGTCGGAAATGGACGAACTCGCGGCTTTCTACCCGCCGCTCGGCAGCGCCTTGAAGCGCAAGTTCGCCGGCTGGAACTGCTACCTGCTTTCCGCCGACCTGCGCCTGCCCAAGCTGATGCGCCTGACGCCGAGCAGGAAGACGCCGCTCTACAACGGCGCCATCGAGTGCCGCCTGTTCGAGTTCAAGATGGTCGCCGGCAGCAACCGCAAATGAAGACGCCCAAGCGACTCCTGCCCCTCGTCGAGGAAGGCCTGGTGGACGAAGTGCTCGCCCAGTTGATGAGCGGCAAGGAAGCGACCGTCTATGTCGTTCGCTGCGGCGCGGACATCCGCTGCGCCAAGGTTTACAAGGAAGCCGACCGGCGCAGCTTCAGCAAGAGCGCGTCCTACCAGGAAGGCCGCAAGGTCAAGAACAGCCGGCAGGCGCGCGCCATGGAGAAAGGCAGCCGCTACGGCAAGAAGATGCAGGAAGAACTCTGGCAGAACGCCGAGGTCGATGCGCTGTACCGGCTGTCCGCCGCCGGCGTGCGCGTGCCGCGGCCGCATCTCTGTTATTCCGGGGTATTGCTGATGGACCTGGTGGTCGATGCCGAAGGCCATCCCGCGCCGCGCCTCAACGACGTCGCACTCGACGAAGCGACTGCCCTCGAGTTTCACGCGCTGCTCGTCAATCAGGCGGTGCGCATGCTCTGCGCCGGCATCATTCACGGCGACCTGTCGGAATACAACGTGCTGGTCGGCGCCGACGGCCCGGTGATCATCGACGTGCCGCAGGCCGTCGATGCGGCGGGCAACAGCCATGCCGCCGAAATGTTCGAGCGCGACCTCGCCAATCTGCGCAGCTACTTCAACGCTTTCGCCCCCGCGCTCAAGGACACGCAGTATGGCAAGGAAATCTGGGCGCACTACGAAGGCGGGCGGCTGTCCCCGGAGTTGCCTCTGACCGGCCAGGTCGTGCTCGACGAAACCCTGGCCGACGTCGACGCCGTGCTGCTGCAGGTCGAGATGGCCATCCGCGAAAACGAAATCCGCCGCATGTGCCGGCCGGACTGAAACGGCAAGCGCCTTGATCGGGCGCGCGCGCTCGCGCCAACTCGCGTAAACTGACAGACCGTCGAAATCGTTGAAACCGAAAGCCGCAGCCATGTCCCGTTCCACACCCCGCCCCACCCTGAAACTGCCGGTCAAGGCCGCCACGGCGAGCGCCGACGATGACGCGCGCCGGCCGGC
>CAIXAY010000017.1 GCA_903917505.1 uncultured beta proteobacterium
GATGTTTGATCTCGTTGCGCTTCTGCTCATAGAGATTGTTGCGGCTTTCCTGGATGACAAAATATCCGAAAGCGCCGAGCGCTCCGAGCGCGAGCACCGCAAGGGCGAGGATGCGGGTAAAGACCCGATCGAGAGATTTGAGCATCGCTGGATTCCAGGTTCGGCGCAGGCCATGCAATTTGCTGCCGAAAGAGCTAATGCCGCGTAAAGTCCTCAGAACCCTGCTCAAATTCAGGTCGCTTGCCTCACTATGTTACTTCCGAAACGGCGGGACTCGCTGAACCGCCCTGATCGATCTCGACCCGCTTGGCCGCCGGATCACGGCGGCGGGGCGATGGTGCCTGACGCCGTGTGCCGGCAAGCGGCGGTGTTGCGATCTACGCCGCCGCGATACGCTTGACGAAACCCTCGACCTGGCGCTTGAGCGCGCCGACCTGCTCGGACAGGCCCGACGCCGAATTGACGACGGTGTGCGACGACGAGCTGGTCTGCTCCGCCGCGTTCAGGAGCCGCGAGAGGCTTCCCGACAACGACTGGGTGTCCTGCGTCGTCTGCCCGACCGCTCGCGATATCTCCGCGGTCGATGCGCTCTGCTCCTGCACCGCCGCCGCGATGGTCGAGGAGATCTCGTTGATGCGGCCGATGGTCTGGTCGACATTCTGGATTGCCGCCACTGCCTTGCCGGTGGCGTCGACCACGGCGCTGATGCGGGCGGAAATCTCCTCCGTCGCCTTGGCGGTCTGGCCGGCCAGGGTCTTGACCTCGGAGGCGACCACCGCGAAGCCCTTGCCGGCCTCGCCGGCCCGCGCCGCCTCGATGGTCGCGTTCAGCGCCAGCAGATTGGTCTGCTCGGCGATCGCCTGGATCAGCGAGACGACCTTGCCGATCTCGGCGGAGGCGTCCGACAGCGTGCGCACGATCTTGTCGGCCTCCCGCGTCAACACCACCGCATTCTGGGAAATCTTCGCCGATTCGTTGACCTGCGCACCGATCTCGTTGATCGCGTGGTCGAGTTGGCCGGTCGCCTCTCCGACGGTGCCGACATGCTCGGCCGCAATCTTGCTCACCTTGGACGCCTCGCCGGCTTCGTTGCGCGCCGCCTCCGACACCGACTGCATCGATCGCGCGGTTTCCACCAGCTCGCGCGCGGCGGTGTCGACCGAATCGGCGACCGCCTTGACCTGCGCGTCGAGCGAGCGCGCGAGCTCGGCGAGAATGTCCTTGCGCTCGCGCTCGGCTGCCGCCTTGGCGGCTTCCTGCTGGACGCGCGCCTGCTCCTCCTTGGCATGACGGTCCTGTTCGGCGGCGGCTTTCGCCTCCTCCTCGCGCGTCAAGCGCTCGCGCATCTGATTGCGCACCGCCTCGCGCACCCCGACTACCGCGCGGGCGATGATGCCGAACTCGTCGCGTCGTTCAGCACCGTTCACATCGGCCTCGATATCGCCGCTGGCGAGCCTGTTGAGCGAGCCGGTGAGCCGATTGACCGGACCCACGATCGCGCGCGTCACCAACAGCGTGCCGCCGAGCAGCAACAGCGCAATGATGCCGAGGCCGATCAAGAGCTTCTGCGTCATCGCGGCGTGCATGGCCTCGACGTCCTCGACCATCACGCCGGTCGCGATCATCCACTCCCACGGGACATAACCCGACGCATAGGAAAACTTGTCGCGAAACTCGGTCGACTGCGGCAATTGATAGACGTAGGAGACGTGACCCCCGCCCCTCTTCGCGTTTTCGATGAATTCCTGGACGAAGGCCTTGCCGTGCGGATCGCGCTCGTTGAACCGGCTGGTGCCGATCATCTCCGACTTCAACGGATTGACCAGCATGACTCCCTTGAAATCATAGACGAAGAAATAGTCGTTCTTGCCGAACCGCGCGGCAC
>CAIXAY010000018.1 GCA_903917505.1 uncultured beta proteobacterium
CCGCGACACCTCTTCGGAAAAAATAATCCCGTAGTTGAAGCCGTAGCGCAACACCACGTTGCCAAACACCAGGATCACCATCAGCCCCAGAATGGATATCAAAGTCCATTCCATCACCTTGACCAGCAAGCGCGTAAACATGTCACTCCCCTAAAAAAAACTGCTGCATCGCATTACCCCTTGGCGTCTCAAAGAGACTTGATTTTGGCCCACACCGTGTCGTCGACCGGAATGCCCCTGGCCAGATTGTCATTGCGGATTCCCAGTTCCTTCTCGCCCGGATAAAGCACCGGCTGCCGCGCATCGACACGCTCGGATCCCTGAATATTCTCGATGACCTCGTTGATCGCCGAGGCCAGGTAATCCTCGCCGGCGATGCGCCGCGCATCCATGGCGATGAACATCTGCGACAGGCTGTATTCGTCGCTGCCGAGCGCGCCGACGCGCAGCGTCGAGCGGCCGCCGGAGAGCACGGCGGCGATCAGGTCCATGACGATGGACATCGACGAACCCTTCCAGTAGCCGATCGGGAGAACGCGCCAGGTCTTGGCGATTTCCTTCGGGTCGCAGGAGAGATTGCCCTGTTCGTCGTAGCCGCCGGGCACCGGCAGCATGTCGCCGCGCATCGCCGTCGACTCCATCTGGCCGTAGGAATATTGCGCCATCGCGATATCGACGACGACGTGGCCGCCGGCGCGCGGGATGGCCATGATGAAGGGGTTGTTGCCGATGCGGCGGTCGCGCGCGCCCCAGGCCGGCATGTTCGGCTGGGTGTTGGTCCAGCAGATGCCGACGCAACCGGCGTCGGCGGCCTGCCAGCCGTACGTGCCGCCGCGCAGCCAGTGGTTGGTGTTGCCGAGCGCGACGCAGCCGATGCCGAACTCGCGCGCGAGTTCGATGGCGCGGTCCATCGACAGCTTGGCGTTGACGTTGCCGAGGCCGAGGTTGCCGTCCCAGCGTTCGAAAGCGCCCATGCTCGCGACCTTGGACGGTTTGGCGTGCAGGTCGATGTAGCCTTTCTCGACGTATTCGATGACGCGCGGAAAGCGATTGACCCCGTGCGAATAGACGCCGTCGCAACTGGTCTCGGTCATCAACTGCGCGGACAGATCGGCGGTCGCCGCGTCGCAGCCCTTCTTGATCAGGACGCGCTTGAATTCGGCTTTCAATTCTTCAAACTGGATGCGGGGCATGGCGAGTTCCTCGAATGATTATTGGTCTGCTCGTGCAGAGAAAACGTATGGGCCTGGGTGAATGGCGGTTCGCTTCAGTAACCTTTTTGCCGGCGATAATTCTTCAGCACCTCATCGGCGACCCAGGTCGACCGCACGGCGCTCTCGACATTGCCGGGGCAGGGTGAAACGCCGTTGAGGTCATCGACGATGCTCTGGATGAAGGGCTGCTGCACGTGTTGCGGGTTGGGAATATCGGCTTCCTGCACGCCGGCCTCGGTGATCAGCTTGAGCGGCTTGTCGGAAAAGAACTCGAATTCGATGCGGCCGCGCGAGCCGATGATCTCGACACGATCCTCGCCCTGGCCGCAGATGTAGCACCACGAGCCCGAGCCCTGCACGCCGCTGGCATGCCGCCAGGTCGCCGTGACCGTATCCTCGACGTCGTAGAGCCCGGCGCGATTGCTGGCGATGCCGTGCACTTCCTCGATGGCGCCGAAGAGGAAATCGAAAATGTCGAGCGTGTGAATGCCCATGTCGAGGAACTTGCCGCCGCCGGAGACTTCCGGAATCAGGCGCCAGGGCAGCGTGTCGCGCGACAGGTCTTCCGGCGCCGGCGGCTGGTGCTGGACGGCACGCACGCAGCGCACCTCGCCGATCGCGCCCTGGTCCAGCCAGGCCTTGATCTTCAGGAAACGCGGCATGGCGCGGCGATAGAAGGCGACGAACAGGCGTACGCCCTTCTGTTCGCAGGCATCGACGATTTCACGGCATTCCTCGAAGCGCATGGCCATCGGCTTTTCGACGTAGACATGCTTGCCAGAGCTCGCCACCAGGAGTGCAAGTGGCTTGTGCGAGGACGGCGGCGTGGCCACGTACACGGCGTCGATGTCCGCATCGGCGAGCATCTGCTCGGTGCGGTCGTAGGGTTTGGCGACCGCATGGCGCTGGGCGAATGAACGCGTCAGCTCGGGATCTGCGCTGGTCACGGCCACGAGCGAGGAATCGCGTGCCTTGTAGAATCCCGGGCCGCTCTTCACCTCGGCCACCGCACCGCAGCCGATCATTCCCCAGCGAATCGTTCTCATCGCTATCTTCCTTGCAACAGCGACACGCGCACCTTGACCACCACCTTGCGAATCGCCGCCGGCTGGCCAACGGCGCAAGCCGGCCGATGCACGTCGCTCGGGAAGAAGACGGCAAAACTGCCGGGGGTCATGGTCAGCGTCGATTCGTTTTCCATGCCGCTGTAGAACAGCAGATCACGTTGCTCGAGGAGGTCTTCGGCAACGGCGTTGTTTCCCGTCTCGGAGGCCACGCCGATCTTTTCGCTGCCGCGGCACAGGAACTGCACGTCGATGTATTGGCGATGCACTTCCGGGCGCGTTTCGGCGAAGGGCTTGGTGTTCATGTCGATGACCTGGACATAAATATCCTTGCCTTGCAGCTCGTAATTCCCCGCGGGCAAGGCGGCAAAATCCGTCGCCTTGAGGTGTTCGACGGCCAGCTTGAGTGGTTTGGGCAGCCAGGCGAACGCCGACTGCAGATCATTCACATGCCCGAAAATCATTCTGTCTTCTCCTGAAATCAAGTGGGTACTGCCCCCTCGTCCGCGCTGAGGATTGGCGGACGATTTGCCTCAAATTGCTCGGATCAAGGACGTCGAAGAAGCTTTTTTTCTTGTGCCCGCTGCGCTTTTCGATCTCGCTCCGGATTATCCCTCGCGGAAGAAATATATTTGTAAAACAATGTACTCAAGACGCTTGGATACATGTATACTAGCATACATACAGACGATTGCAAGCGATTTTTCGGACAAGACAAGCGCATGGAAAACGGAGCCTTGGATAAATTGGCGACAGCACGTTTTCGCCCGAAAGAATTCCTTTCGATAGGGAGTCAGCTGCACCAGATTCTGCGTGCGGCGATCATCCAGGGCGATCTTGCGCCCGGGCAAGCGATCTCCGAAATCGAAATGAGCAAGCGCTTTTCGATCAGCCGTCAACCGGTGCGCGAAGCGTTCATCAAGCTCGGCGAGGAAAGGCTGATCGAAGTCCTGCCGCAGCGTGGTACTTATGTGCGCAAGATTTCAGTCAAGGAAGTTCTCGATGCGCGCCACCTGCGCGAAATCATCGAGGTTTCGATCGTGCGCGAAGTGACCTTGAAGCACGATGCTTCCCTGATCGCCGCGCTTCGCCAGGTCATCGTGCAGCAGCAACAAGTCAAGGCGGGCGACCGTCGCGCCTTCCTGTCGCTCGACGAAGAGTTTCACCGAACCCTCGCCTTGCATGCCGATCGGGAATATGCCTGGCGCGTAACCGAAAGCATCAAGGCGCAAATGGACCGCGTCCGCTTTCTCACTTTTGATTTCGCCTCGCCGATCTCCGAGCTGGTGGCCGAGCATGCGGAAATCATCGACGCCATCGAGTCGGCAGATCCCGACCGTGCGGCGAACAAGATGCAGAATCATCTGCGCAGAATACTGAAGTCGATGCCGCTGATCGCCAAGCGCTATCCCGAGCATTTTGTCGCCGACGAGTCGGGTGCTATTTAAGGAAGCGCTTCATAAGTCCGTCACACCGGCGAACGCCGGTGTCCAGTGCCGGCGCTGAGTGGATTCCGGCTTTCGCCGGAATGACGATGCGGCCATGCAGGTCGGGTTACGCTGCCGCTCATTTTGGCGACCGGTAAGCAAGCCGCCACGGCGGCCGGCGGTCTGTGCAATTGTCCTAAATTTTCGCGACAATCCCCGCCGTCGCAGCCTTCTGCTATGCTTCGAATCTCTAGTGAAGGGCCTGGCTATCATGAAATATCTGCTCGCGGTCGCGCTGTTTTTCTTCGTGCTGTGGATCTGGCGTTCGGCGCAAGGCGTGCGCTCGGGAAAGCAGGCGCCGCCGGCAACACGGGCGCCAGAGCAGATGGTCAAGTGCGCGCATTGCGGTGTCAATCAGCCGGTCAGCGAAAGCATTTTGACGCACGGGCACTACTACTGCTGCGACGCGCACCGGCACGCAGCCGAAGCGGCGGATGACTGATGCCCATGCCGCTGACGGTCGGCACCGGCGCCGGACAGTTCTCTGAAACGCACTGGAAGTCGCTGCGCTATTTCAATCTTTATCGTTTCTGCATCGCCCTGCTGCTGTTTTCGTCGGCGATCCTTCGCCCGGCGTCCTTTTCCATCTTCAGTCTTGAGCGCGGCGCGTTCCACCTGACCCTGACCAGCCTCTACCTGCTGGCCACCATTGTTTTCGCGGTCGGGCTGCACTTCTATCGCCGCCGCTTCAATTTGCAGTTGAGCGTGCATGTCCTCGTCGACGTGCTGGTGCTGACGCTGCTGATCAACAGCGAAGGCGGCTTGCGCAGCGGCCTGGGCGCGCTGCTGCTGGTCACGCTGGCCGGCGCCGGCCTGGTCGGGCAGGGGCGCCTCGTCCTGTTCTATGCGGCGGTAGCGACGCTGGCGGTGCTTTTCGAACAGTTCTACCGGGCGATGGCGAGCGAATTCGAAATGGTCGATTTCTTCCAGGCCGGACTGTTCAGCACCGGCTTTTTCGCCGTCGCCGCATCGGCCCGCCTGCTGGCGCGCCGGGTGATCGCCAATGAGGAGTTGGCGCGCAAGCGCGGCATCGACCTGCGCAATCAGACCCTGGTCAGCCAGCGCGCCATCGAGCAGATGCAGGACGGCGTGCTGTTCCTCAACCGCGATGGCTGGGTCAGGCAGCACAACCCGCGCGCCGAACAATTGCTCGGGCTCGGCGACCCGAGCGAGCGCCAGCTCGCCAATTACTCGACCGAACTGGCACTGGGCTTTTCGGCGTGGTGCGCGCATCCGTCCGATGAACCCGTGCTGGTGCGGGCGCCGGCCAGCGGCATGCAGCTGCGCGCGCGCTTCGTCTCGACCGACAGTTCGGAACGCGAGGTGCTGGTTTTCCTCGAGGACATGGGGCGGCTGCAGGAGCAGGCGCGCCAGCTCAAGCTGGCCGCGCTCGGGCGCCTGACGGCCAACATCGCGCACGAAATCCGCAACCCGCTTTCGGCGATCAACCATGCCGGCGAGTTGATGCGCGAGGAGTGCACCGACCCGACCAGCGAGCGCCTGCTGCGCATCGTTCTAGACAATACGCAACGCGTCGAGCGCATCGTCAGCAACGTGCTCGAGCTCGGACGACGCGACCGCGCCCATCTCGAGCTGATCTCCCTGCGCCAGACCCTGCCGACCCTGGTCGAGGAATACACGGTGAAAGAGAAAGCCGCGGCCGGCGTCGTGCAACTGGAGTTTTTCGGACCGGCCACGCTGGCTTTCGATCGCTCGCACTTCCATCAGATCGTCTGGAACCTGCTCGGCAACGCATTGCGCCATGCCCGCGGCCAGCCCGGCAGCATCCGCCTGTGCGCACAGAACGCGAGCCGCGAGGGCTGGGTGGACCTGCACGTCATCGATGATGGCAGCGGCGTCGACGAGGGCTATCGCGAGCAGATCTTCGAGCCCTTCTTTACGACGCACAGCCGCGGCACTGGCCTGGGGCTTTATATCGCGCGCGAATTGTGTGACGCTAACGGCGCGCAGCTCGAACTCATGCACAGCGAGTCGGGCGCCGATTTTCGCATTTCCGGGAGGGCTGCCTTGTGTCAGTGAGCAGGATGGATAGACGGCCGCGCAACGAGCTGGCGAGGGTACTGGTGGTCGATGACGAAGCGGATATCCGCGAGCTTCTCGACCTGACGCTGGTGCGCATGGGCTTGTCCGTCGACTGCGCCGGAACGGTCGCCGAGGCCAAGAAGTTTCTCGAGCGCGAGACCTACGGCCTGTGCCTGACCGACATGCGCCTGCCCGACGGGGAAGGGCTGGAGATCGTGCGCGAGATCGGCGCGCATTACGGCGAGACGCCGGTGGCGGTGATCACCGCCTTCGGCAGCGCCGACAACGCGGTCGCAGCGCTGAAAGCCGGCGCCTTCGACTACCTGGCCAAACCGCTGGCGCTCGATCAGCTGCGCACGCTGGTCAAGTCGGCGCTCAATTTGCCGCATGGCGCCGAAGCGGCGGACGGCAAGGCGGTGGGCGGAACGGGGCAATTGATCGGCGCATCGCCGGCTATTTTTTACGTCCGCGACATGATCGTCAAGCTGGCGCGCAGCCAGGCGCCGGTCTACATTTCCGGCGAATCGGGCAGCGGCAAGGAACTCGCGGCGCGCTTGATCCACAGCCAGAGCGCCCGCAATGCGGCGCCTTTCGTTCCGGTCAATTGCGGCGCGATTCCCGAGAACCTGATGGAGAGCGAATTTTTCGGTTACCGCAAGGGCGCCTTCACCGGCGCCGACAGCGATCGCGACGGCTTCTTCCAGGCCGCCAGCGGCGGCACGCTGTTTCTCGACGAGGTGGCCGACCTGCCGCTGGCGATGCAGGTCAAGCTGCTGCGCGCCATCCAGGAAAAGCGCGTGCGCAAGGTCGGCGCGGCCAACGAAGAACCGGTCGATGTGCGCCTCGTCTCGGCGACGCACCGCAAGCTCAAGGACTGTGTCGACGCGGCGACCTTCCGCCTCGACCTGTACTATCGCCTGAACGTCATCGAACTCAAAATGCCGCCCTTGCGCGAACGCCAGGAAGACATCCCGCTGCTCGTCGCGGCGGCGCTTGCGCGCATGTGCGGCGCTAACCCGCCCGAACTTACTGGCGAGGCGATGCGCGCCCTCTGCGCCTATTCCTATCCGGGCAATGTGCGCGAGCTGGAGAACATACTCGAGCGGGCAACGGCCCTGTGCGCCGATGGCAAGGTCGTTCTCGACGACCTGCAGCTGGCCGCCGAGTCGGCGGTCGAGGGCGGCGTCGGGCGCGACGGCGAAACGCTCGACGACCACATGAACCGCATCGAGAAGCAGGTGATCCTCGAAGCCCTGGCGAAGACCGGCTTCAACCGGACCGCCGCGGCCAGGCTGCTCGGGGTGACTTTCCGCTCCCTGCGCTATCGCATCGAGCGCCTCGGCATTGAAGAAGAGTAGCGACGGCATCGGCAGCGACGGCTGGATGGCTGCCGCCAACCGTATCGCTTCGCCGAACTTCGACGCCCGTCCGGACGGCGAGGCGATCTCGCTCATCGTCGTGCACGCCATCAGTTTGCCGCCCGGGCAGTTCGGCAGCGGCGACATCGTCCGCCTGTTCACCAATACGCTCGATGCGGCGGCGCATCCCTACTTCGCCGCCATCAGCAGCCAGCGCGTGTCGGCGCATTTCCTGATTCGCCGCGACGGCGCCCTGATCCAGTTCGTCTCCTGCCGCGAGCGTGCCTACCACGCCGGGCGCTCAGCGTGGAAAGGGCGCGAGCGCTGCAACGATTTCTCGATCGGAATCGAACTCGAGGGTTGCGACGAGCAGCCTTTCGAGGCGGCGCAGTACGCGCGGCTGGTTGATCTGGTCGAGTCGCTGCGGGCGCGCTATCCGATTGACACCGTCATAGGGCACTCCGACATTGCGCCAGGGCGCAAGACCGATCCGGGCCCTTGCTTCGATTGGCAACGCCTGGCGCCGCTCGGCTCCCTGCTGGCACAGAGACGCAGCTAGCCTGCCAGCGGGCGTTTCTCACCTGTCATGTTTTTCGCGCGGCGCCCGATCGTCGCGGCGCATGCCGGCGAATTATTCCGTTCGGCTTTCCGCGATTTTGCGATTTGGCGTTGTCGAATTGCGACAACTTTGCGATTTTTTTTTAGGACCATAAAAAACTTCTTGCGTCAACTGTGATCAACTACTAGAATTAGTCGCAAATGGCAAGTAAGGCACAACATCTAGTAGCTTTTGTGTGAACCTCGACTTTCTACTTTGTGCTGGTTGGCGGCGCAGTTCAGCAAGTCCCGCCGACCTTTGATTGCGGACAGTGATGGATTTAAACGGATTGCAGGATCACCGAAACCTCATCCACCCAACGTGCTCACCGGCAGTTTCCGGTCTTGCTCAGGTATCCGTTCTCTCTGCTTTCCCCGTCCCTTTTTCAGTTCGCGCCGCGCCAGCCGCGGCGTCTGTCTCTGCTTTCGCCGCAACTATTTTTGTCGCCCGTCCGTTGCCGAGTGCAGCGCCGGCGGCAAATGCGCCCCTGCGTTTCGCGCGCAGGCCGAGGCGCTGTCCCGTTTCCCGGCGCGCGTCGCCGGTCATGAATTCAAAGAGCGCGGCCGCAATGCGCCCCTTGAATGGTCCGCTCGCGCGGATCTTTGCAATGCTCTAGCTAGAAGTTTCCCTTGATATCCAAGATGGAGGTTGACATGGCAACAAGTGCGAAGAAACCCGCGGCGGCCAAAA
>CAIXAY010000019.1 GCA_903917505.1 uncultured beta proteobacterium
GATGATCGTCGGCGCCAGCGGCTGCGGGAAAAGTTCCTTGCTGCGCGCCATCGCCGGCCGGGTGCTTTCCGGCGAACTCGAGGTCGGGCGGGCGATCCAGGCGGCCGGCGCGTTCGCGGCGATCCTGAGCGCGCTGACGGTGATCATCGACAACTTCGAGAGTTTCAGCAAATTCGCCGCCGGCATCGACCGGCTCGACAGCTTTGCCAAATTTCTTGCGCTCAAGGACGGCCGTGTGCGCAAGGTCGGTGACGACATTGTCTTCGTCAGCAATTCGCACCTGGCGATCGAAGAGCTGACCCTGCAGACGCCGAACCACGCGCGAACCCTGGTCGAGAAGCTCTCGCTGGCAATCGATCCGGGGCAGGGGGTGATGATCGTCGGCGCCAGCGGCTGCGGGAAAAGTTCCTTGCTGCGCGCCATCGCCGGCCTGTGGCGCTCGGGCAGCGGCCGCATCATCCGACCCGACGCCGGCGAAATGCTCTTCCTGCCGCAGCGGCCCTACATGCTGGTGGCCAGCCTGCGCGAACAGTTGCTCTATCCGCAGCCGGAGCGAAAGATCAGCGACGAGGAACTGCAGGGCGTGCTCGAACGCGTCAACCTTCCGGATCTGGTCAGCCGCTTCGGCGGCCTCGATGCGCAACTCGATTGGGCCAAGGTGCTGTCGGTCGGCGAGCAGCAACGCGTCGCTTTCGCCCGCGTGCTGCTCGTCGCGCCGCGCTACGCCATTCTCGACGAGGCGACCAGCGCCCTCGACATCGCCAACGAGGACAGCCTGTATCAGCAGTTGAGCGCCGGCGTCACCACGCTGATCAGCGTCGGCCACCGTCCGACGATTCTCAAGTATCACCCGCAGGTGCTCGAACTCCTGGGCGACGGGCAATGGCGGCTCTACGCGGCCGATGATTACCGCTTTGGCGCCAGCCAGCCGGCGCCAAAGCGGGCTGGCGCACAGACAGCGCAAGCGATCGATGCGATAAGGGAAAACACCCACCCCCGATAGGAAATAATGATGATCAAGAAAACAATTCTGGCGGCTTTGGTTGCCGTATCGCTTGCCGCCGTCGCCGTGCCGGCCGCCGCGGAAACCTATGTGCGGATCGCCCCGCCGCCGCCGCGCGAAGAAATGATTCCGGCGCCTCGCGCAGGTTACGTCTGGGCCCCGGGCCACTGGGAATACCGGAAGCACGCGTACCGGTGGGTCAACGGGACCTCGCTGCACGCACGCCACGGCTACTACTACAGCCCGTATGCCTGGTCCGAACACGACGGGCACTGGCATTCGCAAAGCGGCCACTGGCAACACGGTGATCGCGATCATGACGGCGTCCCGGATCGCTACGACCGGGCGCCGAACAATCCCAATCGCAGCTGAGCAGCAGGTTCGGCGGCGCCTGGCGCCGCCCGGGCTTGATCAACTGTCGCCGACCTTCAATTACCTTGATCTGGAGAAGAAATGAAAAAGCTAGCCTTGTTGTTAATCGCCGTTGCCGGCCTGTTGTCCGCCTGCATCGGTTACGAAGTTCCGAACCACGACCGTGGCGAGTACCGCGGCGACAATCGCGGTGATTATCGCGACGACCACCGCGGCGAGTATCGCGACGAGCACCGCGGCGGCGATCGCGACCATGACGGCATTCCCGATAGCCAGGACCGGCACCCGGACGATTCACGCCGCTAATAAGGTGTGTTCTTATTCGGCGGACGTCCCGCCGATGCGCCGGGAAGTTTTCTGCCATGCTCGAATCGAGGCAACGTTTGGCCCGAATGATTGACTAAGAGCGAATGAACTCAAAACGGCAGCGCCATGTTGCCGCGTTTATTCGAAAGGGGCGATCGTGAACGATGCAAGTCTTTATTCGCTGCTGGCGATCCGTGAACGACCGGGCGAGCGCCCGCCGATCGATGAAGAGATCATCGCCGGCCTGTGTGCGGCGCAGGCCGAGATCTCGCCGAAGTATTTTTACGACGTGAACGGGTCGGCGCTGTTCGAGCGCATTACCCGCCTGCCCGAGTATTATCCGACGCGCACCGAAATGGCGATCATGGCCGAGCATGCCGCCGATATCGCCGGGCGCATCGGCGACGGGGCGACGCTGATCGAGCTTGGCGCAGGCAACTGCGAGAAAGCGCGGGCGCTCTGCGCGCTGATCGAGCCCAAGTGCTTCGTCGCCGTCGATATCGCCTCCGAGTTCGTGCGCGACGCGGCCAACGGCCTGCGCTGTACCTATCCGGCGCTCGACATTCGCGTGGTTGGCGCCGATCTCAACGATGAAATTCAGTTGCCCGACGACGTGCCGTCAAGGCAGCGCCTGGTCTTTTACCCCGGATCGTCGATCGGCAATTTCGATCCGGCACCGGCGCTGCGCCTCCTGCAACGCATTCGCGGGCTGCTCGGCGAGGGCGGCGCACTGCTGATCGGCGTCGATCTGGTCAAGGACGAGGCGGTTCTCGAAGCGGCCTACAACGATGCGGCCGGCGTCACGGCCGCTTTCAACCTGAATGCGCTGAGCCACGTGAATCAACTGATCGGCAGCGATTTCGACCTGCGCGAGTGGCGCCACCGCGCCTTCTTCAATCGCGCGCAATCGCGCATCGAGATGCATCTCGAAGCCGCCGTCGATACGCGCGTCGGCTGGATCGGCGGCAAGCGTCATTTCCGCCGCGGCGAGGCCATACACACCGAGAACAGTTACAAATATGCCAGCGCCGATTTCGCCGCGATGCTGGTGCAGGCCGGTTTCACGCAGCAGTTCTGCTGGACCGATGCGCGCCAGTGGTTCGCGGTTTTTCTTGCCCGCGTCTGAGCCAAGCCGGGAGGACCTGCCCATGGATGCCAGCGCGCTGCGCGCACATTACGAGAGCGTGCGCGACTGCACGGTGAACCTCGCCGCGCCGCTCTCGGCCGAGGATTGCTGCGCGCAGTCGATGCCCGATGCGAGCCCGGTCAAATGGCATCTCGCGCATACGACCTGGTTTTTCGAGACCTTCGTCCTCGAGCGCTGGGAGTCCGCTTACCAGCCTTTCGACGCCTCTTTCCGCGTGCTCTTCAATTCCTATTACAACGCCGTCGGCGCCAGGCATCCGCGGCCCCAGCGCGGCTTGCTGACGCGCCCCTCGCTGTCGGCCGTGCTCGCTTACCGCGCCGATGTCGATAGCCGCATGCTGGCGCTGCTCGCCCGTGCGCAGACGATGGATGGAACTTCGGAACTCGCCGATCTCGTGACCCTCGGGCTGCATCATGAACAACAGCATCAGGAACTGCTGCTGACCGACGTCAAGCATCTCTTTTCGCGCAACCCGCTGGCGCCGGCCTACGGCTTTGCGCCGGAGACCGGCCTGGCGCTGCCGGAACTCGGCTGGCATGACTACGCCGGCGGCCTGGTCGAGATCGGACATGCCGGCGCGGGTTTCTGCTTCGACAACGAAACGCCGCGTCATCGCGTCTATCTCGACGCTTACCGGCTCGCTTCCCGCCTCGTCAGCAACGGCGAGTACTGCGAGTTCATCGAAGCCGGCGGCTATGACGATCCGCGCTACTGGCTGGCCGAGGGCTGGGACTGGCGGGTCGCCGAGCAGCACGACCATCCGCTGTACTGGCGGCGCGACGACGACTGGCAGGAATTCACCCTCGGCGGGCTGGTCGGTCTCGATGCCTCGCGGCCGGTCGTGCATGTCTGCTACTACGAGGCCGACGCCTACGCGCGCTGGGCCGAAGCGCGCCTGCCCACCGAAAGCGAGTGGGAAGCGGCGGCGGCGGGTGCTCCGCTGAACGGGCATTTCGCGGCCGACCGCGACCGCCATCCGCGCCCGGCAGCGGGGCCCGGCATGGCGCAGCTCTTCGGTGACGCCTGGGAGTGGACGAGTTCGAGCTATGCCGCCTATCCGGGATTCCGGATCAGTCCCGGCGCCGTCGGCGAATACAACGGCAAGTTCATGGTGAATCAATATGTCTTGCGCGGCGGTTCGTGCGCGACGCCCGCGGGGCACCTGCGCGCCAGCTATCGCAACTTCTTTCCGGCCTCGGCCTGCTGGCAGTTTTCCAGCATCCGCCTGGCCAGGGATGCCGAAAGCCAGCCAAAACGCTCGACCTGACAACGATTTCCGAGACGCACATGTCCTGGGTGCGCTGGCAAACATAACAATCGTTGCCGATTCCTTACCATTGAGGCCACATACAAGCACGGGGCTTCCCTGGCATGACGCGAGTTGCGCCTGGCCCTCCCGAAACCTCAACGGCCTCGCTTATCGCCATGATCGTGCCACGCTCGCTGCAATGGATCGCCGGCGTTCTGCTGACGCTGCTCCTGCTGCTCGTTCTGCTCGTCAACTTTTTCGACTGGAATATCCTGCGCGAACCCATCGCGCGCCGGATCACCGATTCGACCGGCAGGACCTTCGCCATCAACGGCGATCTGAACGTCCATCTTGCGCTGCGGCCGCACATCGTCGCCAATGACATTGTGCTTGGCAATGCGGCCTGGAGCCGCGAGCCGCGCATGGCCGAGATCAAGCGCCTCGATTTCACGGTAAGTCTTCCGAAGCTGCTGATCGGACGCTTTGAGTTCCCGGCAATCGCGCTGTCGGAGCCGCACCTCGCCCTCGAAGTGAATCGCGACGGCACGCCCAACTGGGTTTTCAATGAAAAGGATAAGAACAAGCCCTTCGAATTTCCGGCCATCGGGGCGCTGAGCATCGATCAAGGCAGCGCGAGCTATCGCGACCCGAACGTCGATACCGATCTGGCCTTCGAAATCAAGACACCCGACGGTGCCGCCGGCGAATCGCAATTCGGCCTCGAACTCGCCGGCAAGGGCCGCTTCAAGGGCATGCCGGCGGCGCTGCGCGGACAAGGCGGCGCGCTGCTCAGCCTGCGCAAGCTTGACCATGCTTACCCGATCAAGGCCAGCGGCACGCTGGGGGCTACCAAAGCCAGCATCGAGGGGGGCTTGCTCGATCCCCTGCACCTCGAGGGCGAGGCGCTGAGTTTCAAGATCGAGGGCAGCGACCTGGCGCTGCTGTTTACGATCATCGGCGTGCCGATTCCGCCGACACCGGCCTACCAACTGGCCGGATTCCTCGAGCATGCCGGAGACCTCTGGACGTTTCGCCGCTTCAAGGGCACGGTGGGGCAAAGCGATCTCGCCGGAGATTTTTCGGTCGATCGCGGCCGGCAGCCGCAAATGATCAGCGCCGACCTGGTGTCCAAACAACTGCTCATGCAGGATCTCGGCGGCTTCATCGGCGCCGGTCGCGGCACGCAGGCGAGCCGCAGCCCGAATCCGCCGCCGAGCGGCCGGGTGCTGCCGGGCGAACCGTTCAGCCTGGAAAAGCTGAAAGCGGCGAACGCCGACGTGCATTTCCGCGGCGAGAACATCGTGACCGCGACGATGCCGCTCACCGGAATGAACGCTCATCTCTTGGTCAGCGACGGCGTGCTCAAGCTCGCTCCTGTGGACTTTGGCGTCGCCGGCGGACATCTTGTGGCGCAAATTGAAATGGACGGGCGCGCGCCGCGTATCGCAACGCGCGCGGAAATCATCGCCAGGGGCCTGCACCTCGATCAGCTCTTTCCCGGCTCGAAACTCGCCGGCGCCAATACCGGTGTCATGGGTGGCCGCGCCAAGCTCGCCGGCAAGGACAGCTCAATCGCACATATGCTGGCCTCGGCCAACGGCGAAGCGGCGTTGATCATGGACGGCGGATCGGTCGGGGAACTCACGCTCCGGCTGGCCAATCTCGACATCGCGCATTCCTTGATGCTGCTGCTCGGCGGCGACAAGCAAGTGCCGATACGCTGCATGGTCGGCAATTTCAAAGCGGTCGACGGCGAGTTCACCGTAAAGGAATTGGTGCTCGATACGCCCAAGGTCAACGTTACCGGCAGCGGCAGCGTTGATTTCGGCGACGAAACGCTGCGCCTGCGCCTGGTGCCGCAATCGAAGAACTTCAGCCTCGCCTCGCTGCGCGGTCCCATCGCGATCGGCGGGACCTTCAAGAATCCGGCCGTGCGGCCGGAGATGGGCGCGATTGTCGCGCGCGGCGGTCTGGCTGTCGCCTTGGGGGCGCTGACTGCGGGATTGGGTACGCTGATTCCGCTGCTCGATTTCGGCAAGGACCAGGACAGCAACTGCAGCGCGCTGATCGCGCAGGCCAAGTCGGACGCCGGCGTGAAAAGGAGCGACCTGTTGCCGCGTCAAGGCAAATGACGACGGGCTCGCCGGCGCATGCGCAGGCGGTCCGCCGCAAACGAGAAATACGCGCCGCGAAATAATTTTATTCCGTAC
>CAIXAY010000020.1 GCA_903917505.1 uncultured beta proteobacterium
CCGGTTTTTTTGTATTTCCTTTACGCTTTATTGGGTTGATATGCGAATTTTGCTGAGCAACGATGACGGTTATTTCTCCCCGGGGATCGACTATCTGGCGCGCATGCTTTCGGATGTGGCTGAAATCACCGTGGTGGCACCGGAGCGCGACCGTAGCGGCGCCAGCAATTCCCTCACGCTGGATCGTCCGCTGTCGCTGAAGCGCGCGGCCAACGGTTACTACCATGTGAATGGAACGCCCACCGATTGTGTGCATCTGGCTGTGACCGGAATGCTCGACGTGCTGCCGGACATGGTTGTTTCGGGAATCAATCTCGGTGCCAATATGGGCGATGACACGATCTATTCGGGTACCGTCGCGGCAGCGACCGAGGGCTTCCTGCTCGGTGTTCCATCGCTTGCCGTTTCGCTGTGCAGCAAGGTCGGAGGGCATTTCGAGACGGCCGCGCGGGTGACGCTGGAACTGGTGCAGATGATACAGCGCCAGGACGTGCGCGAACCCTTGCTGCTCAACGTCAATGTGCCGGATGTGCCTTACGCGCAACTGCGTGGCAAGGTCGTGACCCGGCTCGGCAAGCGGCACAAGGCCGAGGCGGTCGTGCGTACGGTGACGCCGCGCAACGAGACGGTCTACTGGGTGGGTGCGGCCGGAGAAGCGCAGGATGCCGGGGAAGGTACCGATTTTCATGCCGTGAGCAACAATCAGGTTTCGGTGACGCCCTTGCAGATCGATCTGACGCACAACGCGCAGCTACCCCTGGTGCGCAACTGGCTGGCGCAATGAGTCGCAGCGTTTCCGGCGTGGGCATGACCTCGCAGCGCACGCGCACGCGCATGATCGAGCGTTTGCGCGTCGACGGTATCCGCAACGAGCGGGTTCTGGCGGCCATAGCCGCCGTGCCGCGCCACGTGTTTGTCGAGGAGGCGCTGGCTTCGCGCGCCTACGAGGATACGGCACTGCCGCTCGGGTTTGCGCAAACCATCTCGCAACCCTACATCGTGGCGCGCATGATCGAAGTGCTGCTCGACGGGCGGGAACTCGGCAAGACGCTGGAAGTCGGTGCCGGCTGCGGTTATCAGGCGGCGGTGCTGGCGCAACTGACGAGCGAGGTTTATGCGCTCGAACGGATCGAACCGCTGCTGGCCAGAGCCAAGCTCAATCTGCGCGCGATCCAGCAGTTCAGGGTGCGCCTGAAATATGCCGACGGGCAACTCGGACTGCCCGAGGCGGCGCCCTTTGATACGATCATTGTTGCGGCTGCGGCAACATGCGTTCCCAACGCGCTTTTGCAGCAACTCGCGCTTGGTGGCAGAATGCTGTTGCCGTTGGGAACGGGGGAACAGTTCCTTCTGCTGGTTGAGCGTCGCGCCGAAGGTTACGTTGAAACCCGTCTGGACAGTGTTCGTTTCGTTCCGTTACTCTCAGGACTCGAATGAAGAATAATCGTACTTTCGCCAAGACCGGACTGCTTGCTGTCCTCGCCGCCCTGCTTGTTCTGGCAGGCTGCGCAAGCAATTCGCCGGCGCCGGTTCTTGCGCGTGAAGGTCAGCCGGCATCCGTGGCGGCTGCTCCAGTCGCCCGTGATGTCTATACCGTCAAGAGTGGCGATACGCTCTACAGCATTGCCCGCGAACACGGTATGGATTTTCGCGAGCTGATTGCCATGAACGGAATCGACAACCCAAACCGCATTACGCCCGGAAAAGTTCTGAAAGTCAGGCCGCCGGCAACGGAATCCTCAGCGGTGGCGACGACGGCGCCGGTAAGTTCCGACGTGGTGCTGGCCAGACCGATTGGCAGCGAACAGGTCGTTGAAAAGCGTCCGCTGGGTTCCAACACGGAAACCCTGAAGCGCGAGCCGAAGGCTGGCAAGGAGCCCTACACGGAGCAGGCGCTGGCCCTGGCGCAAAACCAGAATCTGCCGAAGGCGAGCGAACCGGCCGGACCTGCGGCAAAGGCCGAGACTAAGCCTGCTGAACCTGTTGCAACGCAGGATAGTGACGAAGTTTCACTGATTTGGCCATCCAACGGAAATGTTATAGGTTCATTCAAAGAAGGTGGCAACAAGGGCATCGATATTGCCGGAAAAATGGGTGATCCCGTGATTGCAGCGAGTGACGGTAAGGTTCTTGTCGCCAACAATGCACTACGCGGTTATGGCAACATGCTAGTCATAAAAACCAGCAGTGTGATCTTTACGGTTTATGCCCACAACAGTAAGTTGCTAGTCAAAGAAGGGCAAAACGTGACCAAGGGCCAGAAGATTGCCGAAATGGGCAATACTGAAGCTGACCAGGTCAAGCTGCATTTTGAAGTCAGGCGTCAGGGCAAGCCGGTCGATCCCCTTAAATTTTTGCCGCCGCGCTGATCATGACGGGTGATTCTGATTCCGGCTTCGCCGAAGACGAGATACCTGATGAAGCGGTATCCGACGAGGCCTTCCTGACGGAGGCGGACGACGAGGCCGTTGCGACGACGCCGGAAGTCGAACTGCTCAACGACGTTACTCAGCATTACCTCAACGAGATCGGCGCCAAGCCCCTGTTTTCGCCACAGGAAGAATTCGACTGGGCGTGCCGGGCCAAGGGCGGCGAGTTTGACGCCCGGCAGAAGATGATCGAACACAACCTGCGGCTGGTCGTCAACATCGCCAAGCACTACCTGAACCGGGGCATTCCTCTGCTCGACCTGATCGAGGAAGGCAATCTCGGGCTCATTCACGCGATCGAGAAGTTCGATCCGGGACGCGGATTCCGTTTCTCGACCTACGCCACCTGGTGGATCCGTCAGAGCATCGAGCGGGCGATCATGAACCAGTCGCGCACCATCCGCCTGCCGGTACATGTGGTCAAGGAAATCAATCTGATCCTGCGCGCCATGCGTCATCTGGAACTGGCCAATGGCAAGGAAACCAGCCTTGAGCACATCGCCCACCTGATCGACCGGCCGGTCGCCGACGTGCGCCGGGCGATGGCGCTCAACGAGCATATCGCCTCGCTCGACGCGCCGCTGGAGATCGATCCCAATCACAGCATTGCCGATGCCATTGCCGACGACAATGCACGCGATCCGGAAAGCCTGCTGCAAGCCAACGAAATCGGTGATCTGGTCAGTTGCTGGGTGGCCCAGTTGCCGGAAAAGCAGCGCCGCGTCCTTGAGCGTCGTTACGGACTGGGCGGTGCTGAAATCAGCACGCTCGAGGAAATCGCCGCCGATCTCGAACTGACCCGCGAACGGGTCCGCCAGATCCAGATCGAGGCGCTCGACCAGCTTCGCCGTGTCATCAAGCGCGGCGGGGTGACGCGGGATAATCTGCTTTGATCGCTGCGCGGGCAACAATTCCGACACTGATCAATTTATTACTGTTCAACAGGAACCGATCGGTCGAAGCCGGGTCGGTTCACGTCTGGGTTTTCACGAAGGAAGCATGAAATGGGTAATAAGGTTGCGATATTCGATTCGACACTGCGCGACGGGGCACAGGCCGAGGGCATTTCGTTCTCGGTGGAAGACAAGCTGAAGCTTCTCGAACTGCTCGACGATCACGGTGTGGACTATATCGAGGCCGGCAATCCTGGCTCCAATCCGAAGGATCTCGAATTCTTCGCCCGGGCCAGGAGCATCGTGCTCAAACACGCCAGGCTGGCCGCCTTCGGCAGCACCCGCCGGCGCGACATCCGGGTGGATGACGACAGCAACGTGCAGTCGATGCTGCTGGCCGATACGCCGGTGATCGTCATCTTCGGCAAGAGCTGGGATTTCCATGTGACGAACATCATCCGCACCAGCCTCGAAGAGAACCTGGGCATGATTCGCGATACGCTGGCCTTCTTCAAGGCCAGGGGCAAGGAAGTGGTGTTCGACGCCGAGCATTTCTTCGACGGCTACAAGAACAATCCGGACTACGCCGTCAGGACGCTTCAGGCGGCGGTCGAAGGCGGCGCCGAGTGTCTCGTCCTTTGCGATACCAACGGCGGAACCTTTCCCTCCGAAGTGGCCGAGATCGTCAAAAAGATGGTTGCACAATTCAGGGTGCCGATCGGCATTCATGCGCACAACGACAGCGGCATGGGCGTGGCCAACAGCGTCATCGCCGTCGAGAGCGGCGCGCGGCACGTGCAGGGAACGTATATCGGCTTTGGTGAGCGTTGCGGCAATGCCAACCTGTCAACCGTCATTGCCAATCTTGGCGTCAAGCGTGACTTCGACTGCCTGCCGTCCGACCAGTACCGGAACATCACGCGCGTGGCCCGCCATGTCGCGGCCATTTCGAATGTGGCGCTCAATGAGCGCGACCCCTTTGTCGGCAACTGCGCCTTTGCGCACAAGGGCGGTATGCACATCGATGGCGTGAATAAAGCCGCGCATTCTTTCGAGCACATCGACCCAGAACTGGTCGGCGGGCAACGCCGTTTCCTGATGAGCGAAGTCTCCGGCCGCAGCATGATTCTCGACCGTATCCGCGAGGTCGATCCGGGCATCGCCAAGGATGATGCGATAACCGACCGCATCGTCAAGCGCCTCAAGGAAATGGAGCACGAGGGCTACCAGTTCGAGGGCGCGGAAAGCACCTTCGAACTGGTCATCCGCAAGCAGCTCGGCAAATACCGCCCGTTCTTCGAACTGGAGCACTTCAAGATCATCGGTGAGCAGCCGGCGAACGGCGAGTACAGTTCTTCCGCCATCATCAAGGTGAAGGTCGATGGCCGGGACGAGATCACGGCGGCCGAAGGCGACGGCCCGGTGCACGCCCTCGACCGCGCGCTACGCAAGGTGCTCGACAATTTCTACCCCGAGCTCTCCAATGTGCGTCTGACCGACTTGAAGGTCCGCGTGATCAACGGTAAGGATGCGACTGCCGCCAAGGTGCGGGTGTTGCTGCAATCGACCGATGGCGATTCGGTGTGGACGACGGTGGGGGTTTCGACCGACATCATCGAGGCCAGCTGGATTGCGCTGGTCGATTCGATCGAGTACAAGCTGTTGAAGCTGGAAGAAGCGAAGCAGGTGCAGGGGCCTTGACGGGCATCAGGTTTCGCCCCTGACGGGCGAGTTCCTTTCTTTTGTGTCGCCAAAAGATAGGAACCAAAGAAAAAGCGACCCCACGTCACCGTCGCGCCGTTGGCGCGATTCCCTGCGCTGCTTAGTTGATCCGGGCGGCTGCGGAACTCGCCGCTGGTGCGGCTCAGACAGTCCTCGCCGACTACCCCCGGATCAACGGCGCTGCTCGGCGCTGCCGAAGGGGGCAGGGCGGTTTCTCCAGGCGGTAATCGTGAATTGTGAGGTATGAAGCATTCATCGATATTCGTGTGCGGGAAGTGCTCGACGGCAAGATTCCCCGGCGAGTTCCCTGTATCCACGTCTTGCCTGCCGGTTGCCGTGCAGGCTATTCGCCAGCCTTTCCCTGCGCTGCGCGCAGCGCTTCGGCGAGCTGGAATACCGACATGGCATAGAAGCTTGAGCGGTTGTAGCGCGTGATGACGTAGAAGTTGTCGAAGCCGATCCAGTATTCGGTGACCTGGTCGGGAGTGACGAGGTCGATCAGGGCGGCCGGCAGTTCGCCGAATTGTTGCGTATCTCCTCTCGCCGTCACGCCTTGCTTCGCCAGTTCCGGCAGGGGCAGGCCGGGTTTGAGACCGGCGGCGATCAGGGGCGTCGGGTCGCCGGCCACGATGGCCGGGACGGCGACCGGTGCCCTGCCTTGCCAGCCGTGAATGTTCAGAAAACGGGCGACGCTACCGATGGCGTCGGTGATGCTGCGGCGCAGGTCGATCCGGTCGTCGCCGTCGAAGTCCACGGCGTAGCGGCGCTGGCTGCTCGGCATGAATTGCGGGATGCCGATGGCGCCGGCATACGAGCCCTTGATCTCCAGCGGGTTGACGCCGTTCTCGCGGGCCATGAGCAGGAACTGTTCGAGTTCGCTGCGGAAGAAGGCGGCGCGTGGCGGGTAATCGAAGGCCAGCGTGGCGAGGGCTTCCAGCACGACGAACTTGCCCATGTTGCGGCCATACTCGGTTTCGACCCCTATGATCGCGGTGATGATCTCCGGCGGTACGCCGTAGATGGCTTCGGCGCGCGCCAGTTCGGCATCGTTGTCCTGCCAGAAGCGCAGTCCGTTTCTGATGCGTCTGTCATTGACGAAGCGTTCCCGGTAGCGCTGCCAGGAGCGTTGCTGCTCGGGCACGGCGGCCGGCCGGATGGCGCGCAGAATGGTGGCGTTGGAACGGATGCCGGCGAACTGGCGGGTCAGGTGGGCGACGTCGAATCCGTGCTGTTCGTGCATCGCGACGATGAAGGCGCGAACATCGGGGTCGGCACTGAAAGGTGGGGACTGGTGCGCTGTCTTGGCCGCGTAGCCGGTGAGCGGAAGCCATCCGGCGAACAGGATGAGCAGCGGGCCGAACAGCCGGGTGGCGAAGGTCTTTCTCAAGCCGTGTTTCTCCGTAACGAAGTCAAGCGTCCGATGCATTCTTTCAGTTGCTGCAGTTGTTCCGGCTTGCCCTTGCCGTAATGCAGGTCGGCGAAGTGGCCGGCGGCTTCCCGGGTCACTTCGCCCAGTTCCGGCCGCTCGCGCGCCACACGCGCGGCAAAGGCGAGCGGCCCTTCCCAGTCGGCGCGGGCAATTCCCAGCCTTTTGAGCCTGGCGCACAGGCGTTGCCAAGCACGCTGCGCCGGGGGTGCCGTACTGCGCCGGTAGAGTGTACACCCGGTAAGCAGCAGCAGTGCCAAGCCGCACAGCGTCGCCAGCGTCGCCGTCATGTTGCGCCAGTCGGGTTCCCTTAGCCCCAGCCTGATGAGCACTTCGCGTTGCCGCTGCGGATTGTACCCGAGTACCCACTGGTTCCAGGCATTGTTGGCTGCTTCCCAGCGGTTGCGCAGGTCGCGCAGCCAGTCGGCGTCGATGCGCACCAGTGCGGGCAAGGGATCGCCGGCGGGCAGCGCGGCCTCGATACCCTGCTCGATGCGCGAAGGGGCGACGGCCGCCGTCGGGTCGACGCGCACCCAGCCCCGGTCGGCCAGCCAGATCTCGGCCCAGGCATGGGCGTCGGACTGGCGTACGGTGAGGTAGCCATCGACCGGATTGATCTCGCCGCCCTGGTAACCGGCCACCACGCGCGCCGGCACGCCGGCGGCACGCATGAGGAAGACGTAAGCCGAGGCGAAATGCTCGCAGAAGCCGCTGCGCGTGACGAAGAGGAAATCATCGACGGCGTGTTCGCCGAGCAGCGGCGGTTGCAGCGTGTAGAAGAAATCTTCCTGGCGGAAATAGAGCAAGGCCGCGTTGGATATCCGTTCCGGCGTTTTGAACTTTTCCAGCCACTCGGCGGCCAACTCGCGCGTCCGCGGATCGAGTGCGCGCGGCAGGCGCAGCGCCTGTTGCAGCATGGCCTGGCTTTCCTCGCGGTTGGCTACGGCGTCGATGGCCGAGGTGAAGGCATAGCGCGCGCGGTTGCGTACCGGTTCCCGGGCCAGGGTTTCGAGCGTCGAGGTCAATGCGCTGTCGTCCGGCAGGGAAACCGGCAGGTCGAGCGGCAGCAGCCAGCGCAGGTTGTGCGCTTCGAGCGTGATGACATAGCTGTAGGCCTTGCCGCTGGCTTCGACTACGGGTGCTTTACCCGTCCTCTGGAAGTAGGTTGGGCGGGCACGCCAGGTCTGGCCGTCGTAGTCGTTGAACACCGGGCCGCGCCAATAGAGCGATGATTTTTCCGGGAGCTCGCCGGAAAACTGGACACGGAAGGCGATGGCGCCGGACTGGATCAGGTTGTCCAGCGAGCCCGGCGACATGCGGTCGGAAAGCCCGGTGAGACCGGAATAGGCATCCTGCGGCAGCCCCCATAGCGGGCCGGTGACGCGCGGAAAGAGGAGGAAGATGATGAGCATGAAGGGCATGGCCTGCGCCAGCAGGAGAGCGGCGTAGCGCAGGATGGCGCGGAGCGGCTGGGCACCGCCGTGTAGGCGCAGGAGCGTGGCGGTGAGCAGGGTAGTGCTGGCGAGCAGCCACAGCCCGGTCGGGATGCTTTGCGAGTAGAAGTAGTGGGTCAGCAGCAGGAAGAAGCCGAGCATGACGACCACCATGGCATCACGCCGCGTGCGCATCTCCATGGGTTTGAGCGCCATGAAGAAGACCAGCAGGGCGACGCCGGCATCGCGGCCGAGCAGGGTGCGGAACTGCCAGGCGATTCCGGCAACCCCGGCGAGCGCCAGCAATGCCAGCAGCCAGCGGGAAGGCAGTCGCGCGTCCTGTCGCCATAGCCCGCTGCGCCACAGCAGCACGCTGCCGGAGAGCAGTGACAGCCAGAGCGGAAGGTGGCTGCCGTGCGGTGCCACCGTGGCGATGGCCACGGCGAGCAGCCAGGGAATTTCAGCCTTGTCGAGGCTGACCACAGCGACGGGTCGGGCGGCCGGTTTACGCATAAAGGGCCAGGGCTTCGAGGCAGGCATCGCGATGCACGGCGCCCAGTGCCGGCTCGATGTCGCAGGTAGGCAGGCGCAAGCCGTAACGGATTTGCTGCTGTTCCGCGCTGAGAATCCAGCCGGCCAGGATCGACAGGCGTGTTTCGATATCTTTTTCTGCCGAAGTTGATTCCCAGTCAAGCATCAACTGTTCCGCTGATCCGCCAGCGAACTGCTTGACCAGCAAGGGGCGGTGATCGATGTCGCGCGCCACGGCCTTCCAGGCAATGTGCCGCGGCGAGTCGTTCGGCTGGCGCAGGCGCAGTCCGGTGAAATCTTCATCGCCGCTGTCGCCACGCCGTTGACCGGTGTGCGCTACGGCAGACGGTGGCGGCAGTGGCGATTCGATCGGCTTGGGGAAGACCAGACAGGAGAGCCGTGGATGCGGGTAACTCCAGGCGTGAAACAGGCCGAGCGGGTAGCGCGTCGATAGCGTGATGCGACCCGGGTCAAGACGGCCGCGCGTTGGCGCCGGGCAGGGAATGGCGATGATCGCTTGCGCGTTGGCCGGAATATCGAGACTGACACTCTCGTGTTCGCCAAAGGCCAGATTGAGCGAACGACGATCCTGACACTGGGTATTTTCCAGAAGCATGTGGAAACGGGCGGTTCCCCCGGCAAAAACGGACTCGGCACGTCCGGGGCTGAGGCGCAGGGCAACCAGGTTGCGGAAGGTATGCACCATCGTCACGATGCCCAGACCGGCGAGCAGAAAAACCAGGGCATGACCGAGACTGAGGTTGTAATTGACGGCGCCGATCAGCATCAGGCAAAGCACGGCAGCAAACAGCAGGCCGCTACGCGCCGGGATGATGAAGATGCGGCGCTGGGTGAGGACGATCGGCAGGTGTTCGTCAGGCTTGAGGCGGAACAGCCATTGCCGGAACGGCGTGAGGATGGGCATCAGGCAAGCGGTATGGTGCGGATCAGCTGGGTTATGTCTTCGGGACGGGCATGGCTGGCACTGTTGGCCAGACGCAGCCGGTGACAGGCGACGCCGGGCAAAACGGCCTGCACGTCCTCGGGCAGCACCATCGTCCGTCCGTCGATGAAGGCCCAGGCGCGGGCCGCGGCAAGCAGGGCGAGGGCGGCGCGCGGACTCAGACCGTGAATGAACTTCGGGCTGTGACGCGTTGACTCTATCAGCGTTTGCAGATAGTCGAGCAGTGCCGGCGAGGCATGGACGGCAGCGGCCTGCCTTTGCAGCGGAGCGAGCTGGTCGGGTGAAAAGCAGGCGGCCAGTTCGGGCAGATGCTCGCGCCGGCCGCCACCTTCGAGCAGCGCCCGTTCTGCGTCGCGATCCGGGTAGCCGAGTTCGATGCGCATCAGGAAGCGATCGAGTTGTGATTCCGGAAGCGGGAAAGTGCCAATCTGGCTGGAAGGATTCTGCGTGGCGATGACAAAGAAAGGTTCGGGCAGCGGGCGGGTTTCGCCTTCGGTGGTGACCTGCCGTTCTTCCATGGCTTCGAGCAGGGCACTCTGCGTTTTCGGGGTGGCGCGGTTAATCTCGTCGGCCAGCAGGACCTGCGAGAACAGGGCGCCGGGGAGAAATCTGAATTCGCTGCGTTCGCGGTCGAAAATCGAAATGCCGATAACATCGGCCGGCAGCATGTCGCTGGTGAACTGGATACGCGAGAACTGCAGTCCGAGCAGACGGGCCAGAGTATGCGCCAGCGTTGTCTTGCCGACACCGGGCAGGTCTTCGATCAGCAGATGGCCGCGTGCCAGCAGGCAGGTCAGGGCGAGCCGTATCTGCGGCTCCTTGCCGAGGATGATCTGATTGGCGGCGGCAATGATTTCGGCGACGGTGGATTGTTTTCCGGTAACTTGCATTGTTGTAGTAATCAAGTGATTGGGCTGATAATGAGTCATGAAACAAGCACTATATCCCGTCTCGACGGACGCTAGGGTGTGTTCTCATTTGACGGACGGTCACGCAAGCACCGGGCCGGGATGCAGCGCAAGGCGCCGTAAGCGCGGCGTGGTTATTCCACGCAAGCGCGCGGCAACGCAGCGAAGCGCCCGGCCCGGTGCTTGCCCTCCGGGTTGTTGCCCAATGCGCCCGATACGGCGTTGCTCGCCTCGCCAATGGAACAACC
>CAIXAY010000021.1 GCA_903917505.1 uncultured beta proteobacterium
AGTTCACGGCTGCCGAGATCCAGGCCGTCTGCGAATATGTTCGAGATTGGAGGATCGGATGATCCGGCAGGATTCGCCCGAATGGGCAACGGCTCGGCTCGGCAAAGTCACCGCCTCGCGCATCAGCGACGTCGTCGCCAAGACTAGATCCGGCTGGGGCGCCTCGCGCGGCAACTACCTCGCGCAGCTGCTCTGCGAGCGGCTCACGGGCAAGCAGGCCGAGACTTTCACCAACGCGGCCATGCAATGGGGCGTCGAAAACGAGCCCCAAGCGCGCCGCGTCTACGAGTTCGAGGAGGATGTGGCGGTCCAGCCTGCCGCGTTCGTCCAGCACCCGCGCATCGAGGCGGCGGGCGCAACGCCTGATGGCTTTGTTGGGGACGACGGCCTCATCGAGATCAAGTGCCCGCTCACCAAGGAGCACATCGAGACGCTGCTCGATAAGCGCCCGTCGAGCAAATACGTTTACCAGGTGCAATGGCAGCTCGCCTGCACCGGGCGCCGGTGGGACGACTTCGTGTCGTTCGACCCGCGCATGCCGGGCGAGATGCAGATGTTCAAGCTCCGCATCCAACGCGACGACGCGCTGATCGAGGAGCTTGAGGCCGAGGTCCAGACCTTCCTGGGCGAACTTGACGCGAAGCTCGAGCAGCTGAGGGCGCGCCATGGCTGAGCCGCGCCCGGTAGACGAGGAGGCGACCGCGGCGCTCGCGGCCTTGGTTATGGCCGTGATTCGCGAGCACTACATGGCACGCCCGGTCTGTCGGAACACCACGCTGGAGATCCTCAACAGCCTCGCGGCGGTGGTCGCCACGGTCATCGCCGGCACGTCGAACGACCCGGAGGCGCGCAAGTTCTACGAGGACGCGCTGGCGCAGAACCTGAAGGGGTATGCATCATGAACAGCGAGACGCTTGAGGCGCTCAAAGGCTCGATCGCGAAGTGGGAGGCGATCGTCGCTGGCACAGGTTTTGATAATGGAGCGGACAATTGCCCATTGTGCGGTTTGTTCAACAACGCGGATGATCCCGAGACAGATTGCGACGGATGCCCGGTCGCCGAGAAAAGTGGTCACAAATACTGCGGCGGGACGCCTTATACAAAATTCGTCCCGTGGGGGGGCATTAAAGCGGCGCAGGAGGAACTCGATTTCCTCAGGTCTCTTTTGCCGGCGGGCGCGTGATGGATACCGCGCCGATTTATTTCGAGTGGGACGGCGAGGTCATGCGGCCGCAGGAGCGGTTCGCGCGGCGCGCAAACCAGCAGTACGTCGTCGGCGAGACCTACCGCATGGTCGTCGAGGAGGAGCGGTCGATGGCCTCGCACCGGCATTACCATGCCGCGATCGGCGACGCCTTCAGCAACCTGCCGGAAGACCTGAACGGCCGGTGGGAGTCGGCCGACGCGCTGCGCTACTGGATCCTGATCAAGCTCGGCTACCGGCACGAGACGCGCATCGTCTGCGATACGGAGAAGGACGCCAAGCAGATCGCGTCCTTCATGGGCCAGCTCAACGAGTACGCCGTGATCAAGATCGACGCCAACGTCGTGACCCGGTTCGTGGCCAAGTCGCAGTCCGTGCGCAGCATGAAGAAGCAGGAGTTCGAGGAGAGCAAGCGCGCGGTGCTCGACGAGCTGGCGCACATGATCGGCGTGGATCCGAAGCAGCTCGCGGCCGAAGCGTCCCGCACGGCGCCGCCGGACGACGCCGAGGATCCGGGGCCGCAAC
>CAIXAY010000022.1 GCA_903917505.1 uncultured beta proteobacterium
ATGGTAGTAGGTCGAGATGTGATAGTAGAGCTCGACCGCCGTCTCGGGCATGCGGAACGCCGGGATGCCGGCGTTATCCAGCAAGTTGCGCGCCTCGAGCACCTGCTCCTCGCCCATCCAGCAGGCGAGGATAGGCTTGTTGGTCTGCTCGCTGACCTCGATCACCGCCTGCGCGACTTCCATCGGCTGCGTCGTGGCTTGCGGCGTCAGCATGACCAGGATGCCGTCTACGCCTTCGTCCTGCGAGACGGCGAGGATCGCCTCGCGGTAGCGCGCCGGCGTCGCGTCGTCGACGATGTCGATCGGATTGTTCGGCGACCAGCCGGCAGGCATCGTCGCGTTGAGCGTCTTGATCGTCGCCGGCGACAGTTCGGCGAGCGGGATCCTCATGTCGCCGGCGCGGTCGGCGGCCATCGCGCCGGGTCCGCCGCCGTTGCCGATGATCGCCAGGCGCTTGCCGAGCGGGCAGAATTTCGAGGTCAGGGCCTTGGACGCGTAGAACAGCTGGCCGACGTTCATCACGCGCACGACGCCGGCGCGGCGCACCGCGGCGTCGAAGACGCTGTCGGAGCCGGCGGCCATGCCGGAATGGGCCTTGACCGCGGCCGAGCCGGCGGCGTGGCGGCCGGCCTTGAGCAGGATGATCGGCTTGATGCGCGCCACCGAGCGCAGCGCGCTCATGAAGCGCCGCGCGTTGCGGATGGCTTCGACGTAGAGCAGGATGTAATGCGTGCGGTTGTCGCAGACGAGGTAATCGAGGACTTCGCCGAAATCGACGTCGGCGGTGCTGCCCAGCGATATGACGCTGGAGAAACCGACCTGATTGCTTTTCGCCCAGTCGAGCACGGCCGAGCACATCGCGCCCGATTGCGATACGAGCGCCAGGTGGCCGACGTTGGCGCTGACGCGCGCGAAGGTCGCGTTGAGGCCGAGTTCCGGCCGGATGATCCCGAGGCAGTTCGGCCCGAGCACGCGCATGCCGTGGCGGCGGGCGATTTCCAGCACCTTGCGTTCGAGCGCGGCGCCGGAATGGCCGGCCTCGGAGAATCCGGGCGTGACGATGACGAGGTTCTTGATGCCGCCGCGGCCGCACTGCTCGACCATTTCGGCGACGGTCTGCGCGCGCGTGGCGATGATCGCCAGATCGATGCGCCCGGCGATTTCCTCGATCGAGTGGTAGGCCTTGACGCCCTGGACGCTCTCGTGCTTCGGGTTGACCGGATAAAGCGAGCCCTTGTAGCCCGACTCGAGGATGTTCTTGAAAAGAATCTGGCCGACCGAGTTCTCGCGCTCCGAAGCGCCGATGACGGCGAGCGATTTGGGTTCAAAAAGAGGGGTCAGATAGTGTTGTTCGAGCATCGACATTCACGCCTTTATTTATCTTTGATTATCCGTCCATGCCTTCAAGCTAGCACAGAATTCCCCGCCTGTCTTCAGGGTGTTCTTTCGTCGGCGGGCGCTGCGCCCGCGGCGGCCGCGCGCTCGGCGATCTTTCCGGCCAGCGCGGCGATGCCGGCCGCCGAGAGATCGTCGGTGCTGAAGGTCTGAGGCAGGGCCAGGCCTGAAAAATTGCGCTGCTGCGATCGGTGGTAGAGCGGATCGTAATGCAGCTCGAGAAGTTCGCCGACCAGTTCGCGCCAGGCCGCGCTGCGGGCGTAGCCCTGCCAGCGCTCTATCGTCTCGCGGCTTTGCAGATGCCGCAGTTCGTCGAGCCGCGTATTGAGCCATTCGGGGGCGTTCACGAAGTAATCGTAATCGCGCAGCAGGAATTCGACGCGCGCCGCGAAACTCGCCTCGATGTTGATGCAGTCACCGGCGCGCAGGGTTTCGAGCAGCGCGTTGGGCAGCTGGATGCTGCCGATCTTGCGGCTCTCGGCCTCGACATAGACCGGGCGCGCCGGGTCGAGCGCCTGCAGCGCGACGCAGAGGCGCGTCTCGAACATGCGCTGCGAAGGTTGTGCCTCGCCGGGCAGAACGCCGAGCACCGAGCCCTTGTGACACGCCAGTTCCTCGAGGTCGAGCACCTGCTCGCCGCGCTGCGCGGCCGCCTGCAGGAGCCGGCTCTTGCCGCTGCCGGTGGCGCCGCAGACGACATTGAAATGCAGTTGGCGCGGCAATTGTTCGAGACTCTCGATGACCTGCTGGCGGTAATTCTTGTAGCCGCCCTCGAGTTGCTGCGCGTCCCAGCCGACGCGCCGGAACACATGGGTCATCGCCCCGCTGCGCTGGCCGCCGCGCCAGCAGACGATCAGCGGCCGCCAGGCCTTGGGTCGGTCCTGAAAGCGCTGCCGCAGATGGCGGGCGATGTTTTCGGCGACGTAGGCGGCGCCGATCTTCTTCGCCGCGAAGGGCGAGGACTGGACGTAGAGCGTGCCGACCTCGACGCGCTGCGCGTCGTCGAGCACCGGGCAATTGATCGCGCCGGGAATGTGGTCGTCGGCGAACTCGGCCGGCGTACGCACGTCGATGATTTCATCGAAGTGGCGATAGTCCGCAAGTTGCGTGATCTTAACGATGCCATGTCTCATCGCCGTCATTTTAGCAGCGGCGCGAGGCCCTGCCAGACGTTGTCGAGGAGAAGCGGCTGCGCTGTGGCCGTCGGGTGCAGGTTGTCGGCCTGAAACAACTCGGGGCGGGTGGCGATGCCGTCGAGCAGAAAGTCGACGAGCGCCGCTTTGCGCGCCCTGGCCACTTCGCCATAGAGTTGCTGGAATTGCGTCGCGTAAGCCCCGTAGTTGGGCGGCAGCCGCATGCCGACGATCAGCACCCTGGCCTTCGCGCCTTGCGCCCTGGCGGTCATCGCCGCAAGGTTGTCACGCACGCCGGCGAGCGGCAGTCCGCGCAGGCCGTCGTTGCTGCCTAGGGCAATGATTACGATGTGCGGCGCGTATCTGGCCAGCGCCGCGTCGAGGCGCGTTCGTCCGCCGCTGGTGGTTTCTCCCGAGATGCTGGCGTTGACGACGGTATAATCGAGCCTCTTCTCATCCAGGCGCGTGGCCAGCAGGGACGGCCAGGCGGCTTCCCGGGCGATGCCGTAGCCGGCCGAGAGCGAATCGCCGAACACCAGGATGGTGTTGCTTGTCTTCGCCGCCTGCGCTGCCGGGGCAGGCAGGGCCAGCGCGAGAAGCAGGCAGGCGGTCGCTGAGAAAATCGCTGAAAATCGGAGTGTGAGTGCGCGAAACATGAGTGCGGCAACCCTGAAATTGGTCGAAGTCAATGGCTTGAGCAAGCGCGTCGATAACGGCGGCGTGCCCTTGACCATTCTGCACGAGAACTCGTTCGCCGTCGCGGCAGGCGAAACGGTGGCCATCGTCGGCGCCTCTGGTTCGGGCAAGTCGACCCTGCTCGGCCTGCTGGCCGGCCTCGATCTGCCGAGCAGCGGGTCGGTGACCCTGGCCGGCCAATCGCTCGCCAGCCTCGACGAGGATGCGCGCGCCGTGCTGCGCGGCCGGCTGCTCGGCTTTGTCTTCCAGTCCTTCCAACTGCTGCCCTCGCTCAATGCCATCGAGAACGTGATGTTGCCGCTCGAACTGGCCGGCGCCGCCGACGCCCGCGATGCAGCCGAATCCTGGCTCGTTCGCGTCGGCCTCGCGCACCGCCTGCGCCATTATCCCAAGCACCTCTCGGGCGGCGAACAGCAGCGCGTCGCGCTGGCCCGCGCCTTCGCGCCCAAGCCGCGGCTGGTGCTCGCCGACGAACCGACCGGCAACCTCGATGCCACGACCGGCCATCAGGTCATCGAACTGATGTTCGCCATCAACGCCGAGAGCGGCACCACCCTGATCGTCGTCACCCACGACGAAGAGATCGCCGCCCGTTGCCACCGCCGCCTGCGCATGCATGCCGGTGGCATCGCAGAGGTCGGCTAGCGGCCGGCGCGATCCCGCCGCGAGGCCGGCCAGCCTTTGCGTCCGGCGGTGGCATGCAATAAACTGAGCGTACGAAATCCGCAATCAGCGAAAGTCGAAAAGAGGTTTGGTTAATGGAAGTCGACAAGCAATCGACCATCGCCCGGCTGCTCGAGCGCATGGACAGCAGCCCAGGCTTCGCCGGCCTGGGGGCGTCGATTCAGACGATCAGCGCGCTCAGCGAGGACAGCGACGGCGATACGCGGAAAATCACCGCCGCCATCCTGCGCGATGCGGCGCTCACCTCCAAACTCCTGCGCATTTCCAATTCGAGCCGCAATGCCCGCGGCGGCCGCAATGTGTCGACGATCGATCAGGCCCTTATGGTGCTCGGCATCAACACCGTGAAATCGGTCGCCCTGTCGCTGGCGCTGCTCGGCTCGCTGTCGCACAAGCCGCAATCCAACCTGTTGCATGCCGAGATTGTCGCCGCCTACTTTTGCGGCATGCTGGCCTGCGAGCTCACCCGCCTCTACGCGCCGCGCTTTTCCACCCAGGAAGCGCAGGTTTGCGGGCTGATGCAGAATCTCGGGCGGATGATGGCGACCTACTATCTGTACGAGGACATCGAGCGCGCCCGCGTGCTTGCCGCCGAAAAGAACATTTCCGAAGACGACGCGGCGACACAGACCCTGGGCGTGAACTTCGAGCAGATCGGCGCGGCGATCGCGCGCCATTGGTGCCTGCCGGACGTGCTGCTCAACAGCCTGGCGCCGGAAATCGGCAAGGTTCCGCCGCGCGCCGCCGGCAATGCCCTGGCCTGGAACCAGATCAATTCCTCGTTTTGCCGCCGCGTCACCGACGCCTTGTTCCGCCTGGGCCAGAACCGCGAGAAAATCGAGTTGGCCAACGAAATCGAATTCTTCCGCACCGCGCTGCGCTTGAAGGAAAGCGAGGTCATGGAACTGATCGAGCGCTGTCTCGCCGAGACCGACGCGCTGCTCGCCGAGATGTCGTTTCCGAGCAACGTGGGCCAGGCCCGCGCGCTGCTGCGCAAGGCGTCCGAGCGCGTTCTCGACCTGCTTTCATCGGAAGACCGCCTGACCAAGGACAGCGAAAGCCTGGGCGGACGCAAGCCGGTCGAGGTAATTTACCAGGTGCTGCGCCTCATCCACGACAAGTATGAATTCGACCACACGCTGATCTGCCTGCCCGACAGCGGTTCCGGGCTGGTCGCCGTGGCCGGGGTTGGCAAGAATGCCAGCCAGGTCACCGCGAAATTTCGCTGTTACGGACCCAAGCCGGACCTCTTCCGGGCGATCATGGCACGCAAGGCCGACCTGTTCATTCCCGACATCCGCCTGCCGGCTTACGTCAAGCTGGTCCCCGACTGGTACCATGAATTCGTCGGCGGCCGGTCTTTCATGATGCTCTCGCTGCTCAAGGACGAGAAACTCCTCGGCCTGATCTACGCCGACTATTGCGCACCGCATGCCAGCGCGCCGCCGGACATGGCCGAAGGAAACATGCTGGTGTGGCGCCAGCACCTGATCGAAGCGCTGCAGTCGGGGGCCGCGAAAACCTGGTAGCGGCGGGCGCAGGCGCAGGCGCAATACATTTGCTTACATTTTGGGAACGGCCTGAAACATCCTTTGCCCGGCACTTCGTCTAGACTGTTGACATGACGCTGGTGTCGAGAAGCCGGCGTGTGCACGGTGAACGTTGGAGCAAGAGCATGAATGCAATCAAATCGCTTAAATGGCTTGTCGCACTGCTGCTGCTGGCGGGCGCGGGGATAGGCAGCGCCTGGGCCCAGCACGGTTATTACGGCCACGGTTATTATGGCCATGGACACTCGAGCTTCGGCGTGGTGGTCGGCGTCCCCTGGGGTCCCTGGTATTATCCGTCGCCTTACTATTACCCACCGTATTCGCCGGTGGTCGTCGAACGGCCGCCGGTCTATGTCGAGCAGGCCGCGCCGGCGCCGCAGACGGCCCAGGCCGGCTACTGGTATTACTGCGCCGCCAGCAAGGCTTACTATCCGTATGTCAATGAATGTCCGGGCGGGTGGCAAAGGGTTGCGCCGCAACCGCCGGGCCAGCCCTGATGCGCCTGAGGAGTTTTTGCAATGAAACGTGAAATAAAAATCATCGCCGCCGCGCTCGCAGGCTTGGCGCTCGTCGCCGGCTGCGCCACCGTGCCAACGGCGCCGAGCGTGATGGCGCTGCCCGGCAACGGCAAGAATTTCGACACTTTCCGTTTCGATGACGGCGACTGTCGGCAATACGCGTCGCAGCAGGTCGGCGGAGCATCGAATGATGCCGCCGTGCGCAGCGCCGTCGTCGGCACGGTCATAGGCGCAGCGGCCGGCGCGGCGATTGGCGGACACTCAGGCGCCGGCGTCGGTGCCGGCACCGGTCTGCTGTTCGGCAGCGCTTACGGCGCGGGCTCGCAGTACGACGCCAACTACGGCTCGCAGCGCCAGTACGACGCGGCCTACATTCAATGCATGTACGCCAAGGGCCACAAGGTCCCGGTGCCGGGCGCCTACGGGCGGGCCTGGACGCAGGCGCCGAGCGAGTCGGCATACGTAACAGGCACCCCGCCGCCACCGCCTCCCGGTTCGCCGCCACCACCACCACCCTCCGGTTCGGCGCCGCCGCCCCCGCCGCGCTGATATTCGGCGATCTACGCCAGCGGCGCCGTCGCAGCTTCGTCTGCCGGCGCCGTTGCCGTATCCAGGACGGCGCAAGCCGCCGCAACGCCGCTGCGTACCGCGCCTTCCAGCGTCGCCGGGTAGTCGGCGCAAGTGTAGTCGCCGGCCAGCCAAAGGCCTTGGCGCGCGGTCTTGGCCGCTGGCCGGGCGAGGCCCGGGCGGCACGAGAAGGTGGCGCGCCGTTCGCGGATGACGCGCTGCCACAAGGGCGGCGGCAGTTTTCTGCCCAGCGCCGCTTCGAGTTCGGCGTGCAGGGCTGAGACCAGGTCCGCGTCAGTGGCTTCATTGCGCTTGCCGTGGGCGCTGAGGACGAAGCTCATGACGCCGGGCGCCGCCCCGAGTGCGCCGCGATCGAAGACCCATTGCCCGATGCCCGCGTTCGTGCGATTGTCCAGCCCGAGCATGGGCCAGGGCAGGCGCAGCGCCGGCGGATAGCCGGCATAGACCGTGGTGATCGGCTCGTACTGATAGCCGGCGAGCGATTGCGCCAGGGCAGCGGTTTGCCGGTGTCCGGCGAGCAAAGCGGCGGCGTGCTGCGGCGCCACGGCCAGAATGACAGTGTCAAATGATTCGCCGCCGACCAAGAGCGGCAGCTCGAGCGTTTCAATGCGCGTCGACAGGCGGATCCTGCCGCCGTGCGCGGCAATGAAAGTTGCGGCGGCGTTGGGGAAAAGCTGGTCGAGATCGGCGGCCGGCAGCAGCAGGTCGGTGTCGGCGCGGGCGCCGCCGAGGCTGTCGCGCAGGACGTTGGCGAAGATCTGGGCCGAGGCATCTTGCGGCGCGGTGTTGAGCGCGGCGAGGCACAGCGGCTCCCAAAGGTAACGGCGCAAGCTGCCGTGCTGCCCCTGGCGGTCGAGCAGTTCGCCCACGGTGCAATCGGCGCCGAGGTCGAAATTGCAGGCCTGCAGGAAGCGCATGCAGCGCGCCGCGGCGATTTTCTCGGCAAGGCTGCAGCCGCTCGCGCTCATCAAGCCGGTTGCCAGCCGGAGCGGCGCCGGCAGCCATCGCCCGCGCGGCAGGCGCAGGCGGAAGCCGGCGGCCGGATAGTGCAGGTCGAGCGGCAGGCGCTTGAGGCAGCGTTCGGGATCGGCGCCGACCGTGCGCATCAGGCGCAGCGTCTCGCGATACGCGCCGATCAAAATGTGCTGGCCGTTGTCGAGCGCCTGGCCGTCGGCAAGGACGCTGCGCGCCCGGCCGCCGAGCTGCCTGGCCGCTTCGAAAACCGTCGGACTGGCGCCGTTCCGGCACAGTTCGACCGCGGCGGCGAGCCCGGCCCAGCCGCCGCCGATGACGGCGACTCTGAGCTTTGAATTCACACGAGGAATCCCGACGCTTGGCTTGCGCTGGCCATGCCGGATCAGCCCTTGATCCAGGTGCGCCAGGCGATCCACAGCTTGCGCACCGGCGTCAGCGAGGTGCGCTGGCTCAATACCTGGCAGCCGTCGCGCCGGATTTCGGCGAGCAGGGTGCGATAGATGGCGGCCATCACCAGGCCGGGACGCTGCGCCTTGCGGTCGGCCGCCGGCAATTCGCTCATGGCCTGGGTGTAGTACTGCTCGGCGCGTTCGATCTGGAACTCCATCAGCCGGCGGAAGTTATCGCTGTAGCGCGCATTGAACAGGTCGGCTAGCGGCACTTCGAAGCGCTTCAGTTCGTCGAGCGGCAGGTAGACGCGGCCGCGGCGCGCGTCTTCACCGACGTCGCGGATGATGTTGGTCAGCTGGAAAGCCGTGCCGAGGTCATGCGCGTACTTCTGCGTCTGCCGGTCCGCGTAGCCGAAGATTTCTGCGGCGAGCAGGCCGACGACGCTGGCGACGCGGTAGCAGTAAAGCGACAGCGCCTTGAAGTCGAGGTAGCGCGTCTGCTGCAGGTCCATCTCCATGCCGTCGATGATTTCGAGCAGTTGCTCCTGCGGCAGGTTGAAATGCGCTAGCACCGGCTGCAGTGCCTGGGTCACCGGGTGTTCCGGCTGGCCGGCGTAGAGCCGGGCCAGCTCCTGGCGCCACCACGCGAGCTTGGTCGCAGCGAGTTGCGGGTCGTGGCATTCATCGACGACGTCGTCGACTTCGCGGCAGAACGCATAGAGCGCGGTAATGGCGCGCCGCCGCAGGGGCGGCAGGAACAGGAAGCTGTAATAAAAGCTCGAGCCGCTGGCGGCGGCTTTCTGCTGGCAATATTCGTCAGGGGTCATGCGCAGTCCTGGAAGGTGCTGATTGGTTTTCCCGATTCTTGCATAAACAGCGCCCGGCCGGCCATGATCAGCCAGTCGGCGCTGCACAGCTGCGGGCGACAGCGGAAAACGTCGCCGCGCGCGCGCTGTATCCGTTCGAGGATGCGCAGGCCGCCCTGTAGGGTCAGGCGGATTTCCCAGCCCATGCGCCCGGGCAGGCGATGCACCAGCGGCGCGCCGGCGAGCATCAGGCGCCGCGTGCGCTCGCACTCGAAGTCGAGCAGGGCGCCCCACGGCGCGCTCCAGCGGCGGTCGGCGAGCTGTTCTTCGGCGATGCCGAAGCGTACGAGATCGCTGCGCGGCAGATAGATGCGGCCCTTGTCCCAGTCTATGCCGATGTCCTGCCAGAAGTTGATCAGCTGCAGCGCCGTGCAAATGCAGTCGGAGCGGCGCAACTGATCTTCGCCGGTGCGCTCGACGAGGTGCAGCAGCAGGCGTCCGACCGGATTGGCCGAGCGCCGGCAGTAGTCGAGCAGCTCCGGATAATCGGCGTAGCGCTTCTTGACCACATCCTGGGCGAAGGCGTCGATGAGGTCGCGAAAGAGTTGCAGCGGCAGCCGCCATTCTCCGACGACTGCGGCGAGCTCGTCGAACGCCGCGTCGGAGCAGGGCTCGCCGTGCTCGATACGGTCGAGTTCGCGGCGATAGGCGTCGAGCGCCTGCAGGCGGTCCGCGTCGCTGGCCTCGCCCTCGTCGGCGATATCGTCGGCGCCGCGCGCGAAACGATAGATGGCCTCGATCGGGCGGCGCAGTTTTCTGGGCAGCAGGACGGAGGCGACAGGAAAGTTTTCGTAATGGGCTACGGGCATCGCGGCTAATGTAGGCTGGCTGGGCTGATTCTTGCATTGCCTGCTGAGCTTTAAGCGTTCCAGCGGCTGACAGTATAGGCACATCTCGGGTAAAAT
>CAIXAY010000023.1 GCA_903917505.1 uncultured beta proteobacterium
CCGAAGGCCTGAAGGACGTGGAGTTTGCGGCCAACTCGGAGAGCCTTTTCCTGATGTTGGCTGCCGGCCGATTTGACATCGCTATCGACGTCGACATCAATGGCGCATTTGAAATTTCCAGACACGCACTCAAAGGTGTGCGAAACGTCGGCACGCTGAGCAGAGCAGACTCGTTCAATTACCTTGCGCCAACGAAAGCGCACCTGAAACCGCGTATCGAAGCGACGATCGCAGCGCTGAAGCGAACCGGCGAACTCGATCGAATCAGGCTCAAATACACCCAGGAATTCATTAATAATGGCGTCGAGCCGGACTGACAGTTCGCCGCTTGCGCCACTTTCCCGCCCGGCATCGCTCCGGCATCGCAATCTGATCGCTGCGCTGACGCATATGGCGACGGGCTAGCGGTTCTCCAGGCGATTGTAGTCGAACAGCCCGCCGTCGTCCGGCGCGACGCGGCGCGCGGCGACTTGCAGGGCATCGCTGACCGCCCAGAACTCGGCGCTGGTGCGGCGCACCGCGAAGCGGTCGGCGAAGCGGCGGTAATCCGCTTCCGAAGCGAGCGCGGCGAGCGCCGCGGCGAACTGCGGAATGTCGTCGGGGCGCAGGCGATAGATCGCGTTGGGGTAGGCGCCGACGAGGCCGGGGAGCACCGTCAGCGCGTTTTCGGCAGGCGCCAGTTCGCCCTTCTCGCGCAGCAGGTGGGTGACGTTGAAATGCCCCGTGTCGCGCAGCAGCGTGAAGTAGCGCGGCGGCCCGGAGGCGTCGACGATCTGCAGGAAGGTCGATTCCGGCAGCCAGGCCAGGCTGCTGCCGCCGACTGCCGCCAGGCCCTTGAGCGCCGCGCGCAGTTTTGCGTCGGGTTCGCGTTCCAATGACAAGCGGGTATCGAGGGCCGGCCCGATGCGCGAGGCGAGCATGGCGAACAGTTCGCGCTTCGGATCGGCGCTGCGGTAGGCAATGGCGTTGTCGATGTCGCCGCCGAGCGCCAGGGTGTTCATCTGCGCGATCGAATCCTCGCGCGCGTCGCGGTACCAGTGGGCGACCGTGGCGGCGCGGGCGTCCTTGGGCAGCAGGGCGATGAAATTGGCCTCGCCTTCCATGCGCAGGAAATCCATGTACAGGCGGCTGTGCAACTGGTGCGCGACGTTGCCGTACACGTCGAAGCCGGCCGCCAGCAGGTAGAAGACGCGCTCGAACAGCGGATAGCCGATCACCCAGGCGGTTTTCGGCGGTTCGCCGACGAGGCCGGTGACCACTGTCGCGCTGTCGTAGTTGCGAAAGACGGTGAGCGCCGCGTTGGAATTATGGCCGTCGCCGTCCCAGATGATCTGCAGATCGATGCCGCCCTGCTCGCGCGCCAGACGGCCCAGCAGCGCGGCCTTGGCCTGCTGGAATTTTCTTTCCTGGGCGGCGTAGGCACGCCAGGGGCCGATCAGTGAAGGACTGCTGCCTTCCGCCGCCGGAAAACTCGGCGGTGCGAGTTCGCGCTGGGCGATCTCGCGGGCATCGGCGCCTATGCCCTTGACCGGATCGTCGAAGAAGACCCAGAAGCGATCCTCGATGACGTTCAGCGCGATCTGCCCGCGGCACACCGGCCCCTTGATGAAGTTCATGACGAAGAACTGCGCATCGTCGAGCATGAAGCGGTAGCGCGAATCGGCTGGGATGAGGTGGAAAGTCGCGAGCGGGTTCGCCGCGCTCTCGGGCGCGTATGACGGCAGGCTGTCGACGCCATAGGCCGGCGCCAGGAACAGGGCGCGGTAACGCGCCCGGCGCTGCGCGTCGAAACGATAGGGCATATGCGTCTTGGCGACGATGGGTTCGAGGTCGCGCAGCAGCCGGTAGTACACCGGCGCCACCCCGGGATCGTCGAAGGGGCGGCGCGTCGCGACGATGGCGATCGGCTGGCCGGGCGGCGTCGCGCTGCGCACGATCTTGTAGGCATTGCCGCCAGGCTCCTGACTCAGATGGAGGTGCGCGAGAAACAGGTGTTCGTAGAGATAGCGGCTCATCAGCTGTTCTTTGCGCGAATCGCCGTTGAGAAAGCGCTCCCAGGCCGCGACTTCGCCCTGCTCGGCGGCCGATGGCGCCGGCGGGCCTTCGTCGGGCGCGCCGGCGGCGAGCCATTGCGCGATCAGGTCGAATTCTTCGCTGCTGATGCCGGGCAGGCCATAGGGCATGCCGGCCAGCGGATTGCCATTGGCATAGTGCGCGTAATTCTCGATGGCCGGGCAGCTCTGTTCGCGGTCGAGGCTGAAATCGAATGAGCCGGGCAGCACATCGACATTCGGCAGCGGATGCTCCTGCTTGAGGGCGAGCGCGCGATAAAGCAGGCTGGCCGTCAGGTTGTCGGCCGGCGTATTCGCGTACTCGTTGAGCACCGGCGAGAAGCCCTTCGCGCGCCACTGCGAGGCCTGCTGCGCATCGGTGAACAGGCGCGTCGTCGGCGCCTCCGAGATGCGCGAACTGTCGTAAACCTGCGCCGGGCTGAGGCCGCGCGCAATGCCTTCCCAGCTCCCGAGCTTGAGCTGGCAGGGGGCGTCGTAACAGGCGTGACAGGCGACACAGCGGCTTTCGAGAATCGGCTTGATCCGCTGCTGGTAACTGACCTTGCCTTGCGGCGGCAGCGGCTGATCGTAACGCGCCGGCTCCGGCGCGCCGTGCTCGCGCTCGAAGGCCTGCTGCGCGAGCATCCCGCAACCGACGACGACGAGCGGAACCAGGAGAACGAGCAAACGACGTGCGCTGGACATGGTCATTTCCTGTATCGGGCGACCGGACACCGGCAGCCGGCTCAATTGAGATCGCGCGAGTTTACCCGATTATGCCCTCGGCAAGCGATTATGCGTGTGCGCGACCCGGACCGGATCGAGGCAAGTTCACTTCGCGCTGATGACCACGCGCGACGAATGCGCATGCACGCGCGCATCGTTGAGCGGCAGGCGATGCGCCGCCCGCTGCACGCGGCGCGCGGAATCGGCCCGGGCCAGCAAAGGCTCTTCGCCGGCCAGGAAGCGGCGCACGTTGAGCGCATCGAGCATGCGCAACGGCGAGGTGATCGCATTGAGCAGCACGACGATGACGGTTTGCCCGCCGGCGCTGAGGCGCATGATCAGGCAACGGCCGGCGGGTTTCGTAAAGCCGGTCTTCGAGAGCAGGATGTCCCATCCGGACTGGCCGACCAGATGGTTGGTGTTGTGGTATTCGACGTTGCGGCCCTGCACATCCACGGTCTGGCCGCTCGAGGTCGTAATGCGCACGATTTCCGGGTAGCCTGCCGCAGCGGCGGCCATCTTGGCGAGGTCCTCGGCAGTGGATCGATTGGCCTCGGAAAGCCCGGTCGGTTCGCCGATGCTCGTATGCGTCATGCCCAGAGCACTCACCTTGGCAGCGACCGCAGCGAGGAAGGCGTCCATTCCGCCCGGATAGGCATAGGCCAGCGAGACCGCCGCATGGTTGTCGGAAGACATCAGCGCCAGTTCCATGACGGTGCGGCGCGGCAGCATGCCGCCGTCGGTCAGGCGGGTCTTCGAGCGCCGGCTGGTCAGGCTCGGGTCTTCGATGGTGATCGCCTCGTCCATGTCCTGATCGGCATCGAGCACGACCATCGCGGTCATCAGCTTGGTCAGCGAAGCGATCGGCACGGTCACGTCGGCGTTCTTGGCCAGCAGCACCTTGCCGCTGCCCTCCTCGATCACCAGCGCGTAGCGTGAAGCGAAAGGCAGGGCCATGGCCGAAGCGGCAAAGCCAAGCATCATGACAAACAAGAACTTCTTGAACATTTCAGACACCCTTGGTTCCACGCCGGGCCCGATCTCCGCCGATGGGCGGGGCTTCGAATTGGCCCGAATCCTTAAATCCTGCTCTTGAGCAACGCGCCGACCGATGTCGCGAAGGTCAATCTTCGCAAATCCGGCCGCGCCTGTGCATCCGTAGTTTGCGCCGGAAACGGCGGCAATTACGGAGCGTGATTATATTCGCAATGGCCGCAATTCAGCGCGCCGGCACGTCACGTCGCGGGTGACCCACATAGAGCTGGCGCGGGCGGCTGATTTTCTGTTCGGCATCGGTGATCATTTCTTCCCACTGTACCATCCAGCCGACCGTATGGCCGAGCGCCACGATGCACGGGAACATCGCCGGCGGGATGCCGATCGCCTTCTGCACGATGCCGGAGTAGAAATAGACGTTGGGGAAGAGCTTGTGCTCGATGAAATAATCGTCTGCGCGCACGACTCTTTCCAGTTCCTGGGCCAGCGCGAACAGGCGATCGTTCTCCATTCCGCGCTCGCGCAAGACGCTGGCGCACAGTTCGCGCATGACCGTGGTGCGCGGATCCACGCTGTTGACGATGCGATGGCCGAAGCCCTTCAGTCTGAAACCGTCGTTCTTGTCCTTGGCGCGCCGGATGTATTCCGGAATGCGCGCGACATCGCCGATCTCTTCGAGCATGTTGAGGCAGACTTCGTTGGCGCCGCCATGCGCCGGCCCCCAGAAACACGCGATGGCCGCCGAAACACAGGCATAGGGGTTGGCGCCAGATGAACCGGCGATGCGCATGGTCGAGGTCGAGGCGTTCTGC